>CAKARF010000035.1 GCA_916720465.1 uncultured Atopobium sp.
GTGATAACCTTACCTTCTTTTTACGCCTGGTAAGAAAAGTGCTTGCTGAGTACAATCCAGATCTTCTTACTAGCTTTGACACGTTGCTGGTCGAAGCAATTAAGGCTGGACCAGATGATTTGTCTACAACGCGTGCACCTTTGCTACTTGAGGCAATCAATGCGGTACTCAAAGTAGATTCAGAGAAGGAATCGCTTAACGCGTTCCTTCGCTTTGCTTCTACCATTGATAACCTGAGCATGGAAGACTCCGTACTTCTCATGCGCGCATTTGTCACTTTCTTCCACCTGGCAAATCTTTGTGAAGAGAATTATCGCGTTACTAGCCTGCGTTCTCGTGAGGCCTCTGTTGATCCATCTTCTGCAGAAGACCCTATCAACGAGATAACCGTTGCCTATAAGCAGCTCATTGACGAGTGCGGTGAAGAAGAGGCAAAAGCACGTCTTAATCGCCTTGAGTTCCACCCTGTTTTTACTGCGCATCCAACTGAGGCTCGCCGTAAAAATGTTGAGCGCCGAATCCGTACCATCTCAGAGCTTCTTGATGAGCGCCAGAGGCTTGGTGGTCCTGCTCGTATGGAAAACGAGCGTCGCATGCTGCAAGAGATTGACGGTCTCTTCCGCACCTCTCCTATTGGTCATAAAAAGCCAACTCCTTTGGAGGAGGCAGACACCGTCCTTAACATTTTTGACACCACTCTTTTTGAGATGGTTCCTTCGGTGTATCGCCGCTTTGATAACTGGGTGCTGGGAGAAAATGCTGGTTGTGTGCCACCTGTCTGCCCACCATTCTTCCGTCCAGGTAGTTGGATTGGCTCCGATCGCGATGGTAACCCCAACGTTACCGCCCTGGTTTCTCGCCAAGTTGCCGAGAAGTACCGTGTACACGTACTGCAGGCACTGGCTCGGGCAACCAAGGAGGTCAGCCGCGGTCTGACGCTTGATGGTATTTCAACTCCAGCTTCGCCTGCCCTTGCTAATCTTTGGGCACAACAGGTAGAGATGAGCCAGGCTCTAACCTCTAGGGCTATTGATAAGGCAGGATCTGAGCTGCATCGTGCGGCTATGCGTGTCATTTCTGGTCGACTCAGCGCCACCATTGAGCGCAATGCCGATCTTATGTATCAAAATGCCGAAGAGTTTATTGCTGACCTGCGTGTCATTCAGGACTCGCTGGCCCAGGCAGGAGCGTATCGTATTGCCTACGGCCCTGTTCAGAAGCTTATTTGGCAGGCTCAGACCTTTGGCTTCCACCTGGTAGAGATAGAGTTCCGTCAGCACTCTTTGGTGCACAAACGTGCGCTTGCAGATATTGAGACACACCCATCAACTGCCGAGAAACCCGCCAAACTTGATGCTATGACGCAAGAAGTGCTGGATACCTTCCGCTCCATTGGTTCAATTCAAAAGAAGAACGGTATCAACGCTGCTCGTCGCTATATTATTTCGTTCACACAGTCCGCTCAGGATGTTGAGAATGTCTACAAACTTGCACGTCTTGCGTTTGCAAATGAAGAGGATGTTCCTGTTCTTGACGTTATCCCGTTGTTTGAACAGATTGAAGATCTTGAGAATGCTGTTGCCACACTTGATCAGGTGATTCAGCTTCCTGAGGTGCAGGCACGTCTTGCTCAGACAGACCGCAAGCTTGAGGTTATGTTGGGCTATTCTGATTCCTCTAAGGATGAAGGCCCTACTACGGCAACGCTGGTACTGCACAAGACCCAGGCTGCTCTGGCAGAGTGGGCAGAGAAGAACTCCATTGACCTCATCTTGATGCATGGACGTGGCGGTGCTGTAGGTCGTGGCGGTGGTCCTGCAAACCGTGCTGTTTTGTCTCAGCCTAAGGGATCAGTAAACGGTCGCTTTAAACTTACTGAGCAGGGAGAAGTTATCTTTGCTCGCTATGGAGACCCAACGCTTGCTCGCCGTCACGTAGAGTCTGTTGCAGGAGCAACACTGCTTCAGATGGCACCTTCTATTGAGCAAAAGAACACCCAGACAGACGTCAAGTTTGCTTCGCTCGCATCTGAGCTTGATAAGGCCTCCAAGCAGCGCTTCTTGGAGCTCATTCACTCCGATGGCTTTGCTGAGTGGTTCTCGGTTGTTACCCCTCTAACAGAGATTGGTCTTCTCCCCATTGGATCAAGGCCTGCAAAACGTGGCCTGGGCGCCAAGTCTCTTGATGACTTGCGTGCAATTCCATGGATTTTCTCGTGGTCACAGGCTCGTATTAACCTGGCCGCTTGGTACGGATTGGGTAGCGCGTGCGAAGCTGTAGGGGATATTGAGCGCCTCCGCGAGGCCTACAAAGAGTGGCCGCTGTTCACTACGTTTATCGACAACATTGAGATGTCTATCTCCAAGATTGACGCGCGTATCGCAAGACTTTATCTGGCTCTGGGTGATCATCCTGAGCTTTCGGAGATGGTTCTCTCTGAGATGTCGTTGACGCGTAAGTGGGTACTTGCTATTACGGGAAACAAGTGGCCACTGGAGAACCGTCGTGTGCTTGGTCCTGTTATCCGCCTGCGTCTGCCATTTGTTAATATTCTCTCGGTTACGCAGGTACATGCCCTGTCTGTGCTTCGTACAAGGGATGACACGCTTACTCCAGAGGAGCGTGCACATATTACGTATCTGATTTTGTGCACCGTGTCCGGTGTTGCTGCAGGTCTGCAGAATACGGGCTGATATAGAGTCACTTACCGTAAAGATGAGCAAACAATCGTTCATTCTTACGTAAAACTAACGCGGACTGAAATAAAGTTGCAATATTTACAAGGCGAGAAACCACTGGTAGACAGGGTTTCTCGCCTTATTTTTTAGTTTAATTATTAAATGGAAGTTGAATTACCTTAACTTTTAGTTGATACTAATGAAGTAAAAGTTCGAATCAGCAAACTTAGTTTGCCTACGGTTATTTGGAGGATGCATGGATACAGAAAAGACCTCACAGGGTCCTGCAAATTCTGGTCCAGTTCTTCCTCTTGCCATGCTTGGTGAGGAAGAGACTGCGTTGATCGTAACGGTTAAGGGTGCTTCTGATCTTCGCCAGCACCTCTCAACACTTGGTTTTGTTGAGGGCGCCGAGGTAAAGGTTATTTCACGAGTCAACGGCGACGTTATTGTTAGCGTTAAGGGTGCTCGACTTGGGCTTAACCGTCAGATGTCGTCGCACATCATGGTTTCTCCGCTCTAAACACTTTGTTGTATTGCGCTGCTGGTAAAACCCGCGGCTTTTAATACGTGTTTCGATGAAAGGAAGGTTATGGCAACTCTAAAAGAAGTTAAGGTGGGGGAGAGTTGCACGGTTGCTGCGCTAAAGGGTGTAGGCGCCGTGAAACGTCGCATCATGGACATGGGCCTTACTAAGGGCACTGAGGTTTACGTCAAGAAAGTGGCACCACTGGGAGACCCAATTGAGCTCACAGTTCGTGGCTACGAGCTTTCTATCCGCAAGGATGAAGCTGCAAGCATTGAAGTAGTAGACGTTCACAAGGTAGAGGAAGCCTAATGGCACAAAAGACTATTATTGGTCTTGCAGGTAACCCAAACTGCGGTAAGACCACCCTATTCAATGAGCTTACGGGCTCAAACGGCTACGTCGGCAACTGGCCAGGCGTTACTGTTGAGAAGAAGCAGGCAAATTGGCGTGCCGATAAGGACGTCACCTTTGTCGACCTTCCTGGTATTTACTCTCTGTCTCCTTATTCACCTGAGGAGCAGGTATCTCGTGACTACCTCATTAATGAGCGTCCAGACGCCATTATTGACCTTCTCGATGTTACCAACCTGGAGCGTAACCTCTATCTGACTACTCAGATTCTTGAGGCTGGTCGTCCAGTTGTCCTTGGTCTTAACATGGTTGACCTGCTCAAGGAGTCCGGTGACGTTATTGATACCAAGGAGCTTTCCAAGCAGCTTGGTGTTGAGGTTATTGAGATTTCTGCACTTCGCAAAAAGAACATTGACACTCTGGTAAAGACGGCAATTAAGGCCGGCCAGGAGGGAACTCCTGCTGAGGGTGTTAAGTGCTTTACCCCAGAGGTTGAAGAGGCTCTTGGCAAGATTGCTACTGCAATCGAGGGCCTTGCTCCTGCAACTCTTTCTCGTTGGTATTCCATTAAGGTCTTCGAGCGCGATGCAAATGCAATTGCTCCTCTTAACCTTTCTGCCGAGAAAACCGCTGAGCTTGAGAAGATCATTGCTGCAGTTGAGCAGTCTCGTGACGACGACGCTGAGTCCATCATTACCTCTGACCGTTATGAGTGGATTGCTGGCGTTATGGCAGCTTGCGTCAAGAAGGCTCCAAAGCAGCTGACCACTTCCGAGAAGATTGACCGCGTTGTTACTAACCGTATCCTTGGTCTTCCTATCTTCGTCATCATCATGTCTCTTGTGTACTTCATCTCCATTTCTACCGTTGGTACGGGAGCTACTAACTGGGTTAACGATAACCTGTTTGATAAGGGTTTCCACTTCATGGGTATCGGCGACGCCGAGTACAATGAGGCAAAAGATGAGTTTGATTCTCATCACTATGGTGACCAGATCGACGCTTATCTCAACGCAGCTGACGAGGCTGGTATTGATACCACTGAGGTTCGTGCTGCAATCGAAGCTAAACAGTGGGATTCTGACGCTATCACCAGCTTTGAGGCAGAGACTGCCAAGAAGAACGTTGTTGCTCTGAGCGCACCAGTTCATGATGAGGATGGCAACTTCGTTGATACTGACGACAATCCTCTTAAGCTTGACGCTGACGGCAACCCAATTCTTGCTGAGGGTCAGGAACTCCAGACTCTTGGTGGCGTAACTGCCGCTGGCTTTAAGACTGCTGTTGAAGGCGCTGCTACTGAGCCAGATGCTTCCCAGTACGGCATGTATGTCCCAGGTATTCCTAATCTTGCTCGCGGTGCCCTTGAAGGTGCTGGCGCAAGCCCCATTGTCACTAGCCTTGTAGTTGACGGTGTTATTAATGGCGTCGGCTCTGTCCTCGGCTTTATTCCACAGATGTTTGTTCTGTTTGTCATGCTGTGCTTCCTTGAGGACTGCGGTTACATGAGCCGTGTTGCCTTTGTCATGGACCGCGTGTTCCGTCGCTTTGGCCTTTCCGGTAAGTCCTTTATTCCACTTCTAATTTCTTCCGGATGTGGTGTTCCTGGCGTTCTTTCTACTCGTACTATTGAGAACGAGAAGGATCGTCGAATGACCGCAATGCTCACCACCATGATTCCTTGTTCTGCAAAGCAGCCAATTATTGCTTTGGTTATGGGTGTTCTTATTGGTGGCTCTTCTGCTTGGTGGGTTGCTCCAGCCTTTTATTTCATGGGTGTAGCTGCGATTGTTATTTCTGCAATCATGCTGAAGAAGACTAAGGCATTTGAGGGCGAGCCTGCACCATTTGTTATGGAGCTTCCTGATTACCACATGCCTTCTATCAGGTCTTGGGCAATGCATGTTTGGGAGCGTATCTCTGCATACATCCTCAAGGCTGGTACCATCATCTTCGCAGCAGCTATTGGTATCTGGGTTCTTTCCAACTTTGGTTGGGCAACCTGGGATGGTGCAAACGGCGTCTTTGGTTACCTTCCAGGCATTGAGGGTGCTCCTGAGAATGTCATGGACTTCTCTCTGCTTGCAGCTGTTGGTGGTTTCATCGGCGTTATCTTTGCTCCTCTTGGATTTGCAAACTGGCAGGCAACTGCAGCTTCCATCTCTGCTCTGATTGCAAAAGAGAACCTTGTTTCTACCTTTGGTGTTCTTTACGGTCTTGGTGATGCAAGCGAGAAGTCCGTTACTATGTGGTCTGGCTTCGCTGGTATGTTCACCGATGCTGGTGGCATTCTTCACGTTGGTGCAATGTGCGCATTTGTTGCATTCAATATGCTTGACGCACCTTGCTTTGCTGCAATTGGTTCCATCCGTCGTCAGATGAATGACTCTAAGTGGTTCTGGTTTGCTATTGGTTATCAGTGCACTTTTGCATGGATTGTTGGTCTTATCATCAACCAGTTCTGGGAGTTCTTCGTTCTTGGTTCCTTCGGTGTCTGGACTGTTATTGCTTTTGCCTTCTTGGCAGCAATTCTCTTCCAGCTCTTCCGTCCTGCTCCAAAGTGGGATAAGAAGGACGATAAGATCCTTACCAACCTTACCGAGGTTGCAAAGGCATAAGCTACTACTAGATTAGTACGCTGACCTGATTCCCCGCACCAATTCGGTGCGGGGGATTTTTTGTTCAAATGTAAAGAGTGTACGAGGGTGGGTGAGTTAAAAAGACCATTTAAAAACAAGGGCGAGAATACACGTTTATATCGGACTGCTTGGATATAAGATAAAAATCCATAGGCATGTAAACTAAGTCTAACTTTTTGTAGAGTTTACGAAATTAGATAAAAAAGTTGAAAAGATTCTTGTAAGTTTCCCATGGTTAACTTACTATGTTTTTAAGCAATTTAGTTGCTTGCTTTTTTCAGGTTCCCGTAGCTCGAAGAAAGACCCTCTCCCTTTCTTGCGAGCGTAGAACACGAGCCGCTGACTCTGGGTGTCAGCGGCTCGCCCCTTTTTATAGCTGTAATTACTAGAGTTTAATGCAAGTCTCTGTCTGCTTCGAGCTCAGACAAATCACTTGTATTTCGATCAATCAGAATGGTGATATCCATATCAGGATAAATCTTACTGAGCTTCTTTTTGATGTCATCAACAATGGCATTTCCGTCATACCCAAACTCAATGACGGCATCAAAAGTGATGGTTTTCTCGTCAAGGTTTGCAATAAAGCCGTGAACCTGAAGAACGCCTTCATGCGTGAGGGCAATCTTTGTGACGGTATTTCTCATCTTTAAAATTCTGTTATCAGTACGGTTTTCAGCGTAAATACTGATAGCAGCCACAATAACTTTGCCAGAAGTTTCCTCATAAATATTGGTGCTCAGGCGTCTCATCATGTTGTCAATATCAGTTGCAGTTGACTGATCAGAAACTTCAGTGTGGAAAGAGCCTACATATCTATCAGGTCCGTAATTGTTAAGAATGAGGTCGTAGACACCGTTTGCGTCAGGGTCTTTATTTACAATTTCTGCAATATGAGCTGCAAGTGCAGGATCTGCTCGCTTACCAATAATTTCTTTGACAGAGTCACTGAGCATCTCTACAGAAGCCTTAATAATAAAGACAGAAATCAGCACACCAACGTAAGCCTCAAGGCTTACTCCTGTGTAGGTATAAATGAGTGCCGCCGCTAAAACGGAGCTTGAGAGAATAGCGTCAAAGAGGGCGTCAGCACCAGAGGCAGCAAGCGTGTCAGAATTGACTCGTTTGCCAACAGACTGCACGTAGTTGCCAAGAATAATCTTAATCAGAACAGCAACTGCAATGATGATGAGCGCAGTAGGGGAATAGTCAGGAGTTTGTGGGTCCAAGATTCCCTTAATAGACTCGACAAGCGAGCTAATACCTGCGTACATGATGACTGCCGCAATAACTGTGGTAGTCATGTATTCAAGGCGTCCGTGGCCAAAAGGATGGGAGTAGTCGGCCTGTTTGTTTGAGAGCTTGGTTCCAGCAATAGTGATGACTGACGAGATAGCATCAGAGAGGTTATTAACCGCATCAAGGATTACGGCAATAGAGTTTGACCAAATGCCAATAGTTGCTTTGAATCCCGCAAGAAAGACATTGGCGAGAATACCCAAGATGCTTGTACGGACAATGGTTGACTCTCGCTTTTTGGGAGAAATGGTATGGGTGGTATTGCTCATATGTTGTTACCCCTCTTCTACGTGAGCAAGAATCTTGTTGAGCAGACGGCGGAGCTCTTCTGCATCTTCTGAAGTGAGATTGACGCAGGATCCAATCTGATGTGGAACATCTCTCATCTGCTGTTTGAGCTGGGAGCCAGTTTCCGTAAGAGAAACAATAAGCCTACGGCCGTCTGCATTTGTTTTCTGTCTTGCAATATAGCCTTTTGATTCGAGTTTCTTAAGAAGAGGTGTGAGTGTTCCCGAATCAAGATGCAGGAATTTACCAAGCTCGCTTACATCCAAGCTGCAATGCTCCCAAAGTACCATCATGGTTACGTATTGCGTGTAGGTAAGTCCAAATGGCTTAAGCAGCGGCGTGTACCTGCGTACTACTTCTTTTGAAGCGCTGTAGAGTGGAAAACAGAGCTGGTTTTTAAGGAGAAGCTCGGGGATGTCTTGGGAGTTGTCGAGTGCAGAAGAGCCGCCAGCAAAAGTGCTGGCGGCTGCGACGGACTGCATTTCTTTCTGAGTAGAGCCCATGAGTAGACCGGTCCTCTCGCCTTAGGCAAGAAGGTTTTTAATTGCAGCCTCAACCTCTGCCATATCGGTTGTTGGCTCGAAGCGAGCAATAACGTTTCCTTGGCGGTCTACAAGGAACTTGGTGAAGTTCCACATGATGTAGGCCTTGTCGCCAAACTTTTTGTTGTTTGCCTTTGCAAATTTGTCCAGAGCAAGTGCCTTGATACCCTTACCAAAGCCCTGGAAGGGGAAGGCTGTTGCGAGGCGCTCAAAGAGAGGATTTGCGGTCTCTCCGTTGACGTCACCCTTCTTGAACTGTGGGAAATTGGTACCAAACTTCATGGTGCAGAACTGATGAATCTCTTCATCGGACTCTGGGGCTTGGTCTGCAAACTGATTGCAAGGGAAGT
>CAKARF010000036.1 GCA_916720465.1 uncultured Atopobium sp.
TATACTTTCAAAAGTTGTGTAGAAGCACAACATGCTGTTACCAAACAGCACAAAATCGCACGTACGACTACTTGTTTGCCGTGGTGCCTAACGCTAAGCCAGGTGTTGGGTGGTTTTAACAAGGCTTGAACTCGTACGGAGGAACAACCAATGGAGGTAAAAATGGCTGCAAAGATTACTATTCAGACTCTTCTGGATGCTGGTTGCCACTATGGTCACCAGACTCGTCGTTGGAACCCTAAGATGAAGCCATACATCTTTGGTGAGCGCAACGGCATTTACATTCTTGACCTTAAGCAGACCATGCTTGGCGCAGACGCTGCTTACACTTTCCTGAAGAATGTTGCATCTAAGGGTGGCCGCGTTCTCTTCGTCGGCACCAAGAAGCAGGCTCAGGAGCCAATCGCTACTGAGGCAGCTCGTGCAAACATGCCTTACATCAACCAGCGTTGGCTTGGCGGTATGCTCACCAACTTTGTCACCATGCGTTCCCGCATCAAGCGCCTTGAGGAGCTTGAGGCAATGGTAGAGGATGGCCGTATGGCAACTCTTCCTAAGAAGGAGCAGGCTCTTAAGAACAAGGAGCTTCTGAAGCTTCAGCTTAACCTCGGTGGCGTCCGTGATATGACTTCTCTTCCACAGGCTCTCTTTGTTGTTGACTCCAAGCGTGAAGAGAACGCAATCCGTGAGGCAAATCGTCTTCACATTCCAGTTGTCTCCCTGCTTGACACCAACTCTGATCCAGATGTTGTTGATTACGGCATTCCTGCAAATGACGATGCTATTCGTTCCATTTCTCTTATGTGCCAGCTTGCTGCAGACGCAATTCTTGCAGGTAGCGGCAAGGAGCAGATTTCTGCTGAAGAGATGGGCGCTGAGTCCGAGACCCCAGCTGCTGAGTAACTCTTAGCAACGGGTCAAATAATTTAGTTATTCAGTAGATTTTTGGGAGGAAAACATGGCAGAAATTACCGCAGCACTTGTTAAGCAGCTTCGTGATATGACCAGCTCTCCTATGATGGAGTGCAAGAAGGCACTCGTCGAGGCTGAGGGCGATATTGAGAAGGCAGTAGATATTCTTCGTACTATGGGCGTTGCTAAGGCAGTTAAGCGCGCCGGCCGCGACACCAACGAGGGTACCATTGCTACCTTCATCAGCCCAGATGGCAAGACTGGCGCAATCCTCGAGCTCTCCTGCGAGACTGACTTTGTAGGTACAAACCCACAGTTCACCGGCTTTGCTGGCGATCTTGCTGCAGTTGTCGTTGAGAGCAACCCAGCTGACGTTGAGGAGCTCAAGACTGCTAAGCTTGGCGACGAGACCGTCGACGAGGCAATCACCGATAAGATTCACAACATCGGCGAGAACATGCGTGTTCTTCGTTTCCAGCGTGTTGAGGCTGCAAACGGCGCTCTTGCTAGCTATATCCACCTTGGTGGCAAGCTTGCTGACATTGTTACCTTTGAGTTCAACAAGCCAGAGACTGCTGAGTCTCAGGACTTCAAGAACTTTGCACACGACGTTGCAATGCAGGTAGCTGCAGCTGCTCCAGTCGCTGCTCGCCGTGAGGATGTTCCACAGGACATCGTTGATCACGAGCTCTCCATTTACAAGGCACAGGCTGCTGAGTCCGGCAAGCCTGAGGCTATTCAGGAGAAGATGGCTTATGGTCGTCTCGAGAAGTACTACAAGGAGTATGTCCTTACTGAGCAGGCATTTGTTAAGGACCCAGATATGACCATTTCTGAGTACGCAAAGCTGCTCTCCAAGAAGGTTGACGACGAGGTTAAGATTGTCAGCTTCGTACGTTTTGCTTTTGGTGAAGAGTAAGACTTTTTTACTTCAATTATTTTGAGCCGGTTGTCTTCAACCGGCTCTTTTTTTACCGCGATTCCTGCAAAACTTACGGTGTCGTTTGTTAAAATTATTACAACTATGGCAAACGGAGAGAGCGAGGAAGCTTTGTCTTCAGCTAAATACAAAAGAGTACTTTTAAAGCTTTCTGGTGAAGCATTGATGGGTGAGCAATCCTTTGGCATTGACCCTTCAATTCCAGAAATGCTTGCTAAAGAAATTAAGCCTGTCTGGGAGTCTGGCGTTCAGGTTGCCATTGTTGTTGGTGGCGGAAACATCTTTAGAGGCGTTTCTCAGGCAGCAGCTGGCATGGATCGTGCTCAAGGCGATAACATGGGCATGCTTGCAACAGTGATTAACGCTCTCTCGCTCCAGGATTGTTTTGAGCGCAATGGCATGGATTGCCGTGTTATGAGTGCAATTTCCATGGCTCAGGTTGCAGAGCCTTATATTCGCCGTCGTGCTATTAGGCACCTTGAGAAGGGCCGTATTGTCATCTTCGCTGCAGGTACCGGTAACCCTTACTTCACTACTGATACTGCTGCAGCTCTTCGCGCTTGCGAGATTGGCGCAGAGGCTCTGATGAAGGCAACAAAGGTAGATGGTATTTACGACTGCGATCCAGTTACTCATGCAGATGCAGTTAAGTTTGACACTGTCACCTACAAAGATGTTCTCGCCAAAGAACTTAAGGTTATGGACGCTGCAGCAATTGCGCTGTGCAAAGACAATAAGATGCCAATTCTTGTATTTGACATGCAGTCTGAAGGCGTTTTCATGAAAGCAATTTCCGGAGAAGAAGTCGGTACTACTGTCGTTGAGGAGGACTAATGAGCGTTCATTCTGATAAAGCTAAGCAGTCTATGGAGAAGTGCATCGAGGCACTTAAGAATAACTTTGGTCGTGTTCGTACTGGTCGCGCAAATCCACATGCGCTTGATCACATCAAGGTAGACTACTATGGTCAGCCAACCCCAATTTCTCAGCTTGCAGCTATCAAGGTTCCTGAGGCATCTATGCTGCTTGTTGAGCCATGGGATAAGACTGCTCTAAAGAGCATCGAGAAGGCAATTGAGACTTCTGATCTTGGTATTACTCCATCTAATGATGGCTCTGCTATCAGGCTTCCTTTCCCAATGCCAACCGAGGAGCGCCGTCGTGAGCTTGCTAAAGAGTGCTCTCAGATTGCTGAGGAAGCTCGCGTAGCTGTTCGTAACGTCCGTCGTGACGTTAATGGCAAGATTGAGCGCGATGAGGAGCTGTCTGAGGACGATCAGAAGCGCGAGAAGAACGGTATTCAGAAGCTGACCGATACCTATATTGCACAGATTGAGTCTCTTCTTAAGACCAAGACTTCTGAAATCATGGAGATTTAAGTGCAGTTTGATACAGACAAGCTCGTACAGTATTTCTCTGACGCACCAGAAGATATCAGTCTTTCTGATATCAATTTTGAAACTATTCCGTCTCACGTTTCCATCATTATGGATGGAAACGGTAGATGGGCTACAGCTCGCGGACTTGACAGAACCGAAGGTCATAAGGCCGGTGTTCTTTCTTTGCGTGAGGCTGTTACTACAAGTGTGCGCCTTGGATTGGACGTTTTGTCAGTTTATGCGTTCTCCACAGAAAACTGGAAACGTCCTCAGCGTGAGGTTGACTTGCTCATGCGTCTATTTGCAGAGACGCTTCTTAAAGAGCTCCCACTGTTCCACCAAGAAAACGTTAAGCTGCGTTTCTTTGGTGACCTTGAGGCTTTGCCAGAGAAGACCCGCAAGACCTTCCAGCGCGGACTTGATGAGACTGCGCAAAACACCGGCATGACGTTTGCGCTTGCTGTTAACTATGGCTCTCGTGCAGAGCTAACCAGGGCAGCTGTTCTTCTCGCTAATCAAATTGCTGAGGGCACTGTGTCCGCTGACTCGGTGACTCCAGCAGATTTTGAGAAGAATCTCTATACGGCAGGTCTTCCTGATCCAGACCTGTTGATTCGTACGTCAGGAGAGCTGAGGCTTTCTAACTATTTGCTATGGCAGCTGGCTTACTCGGAGCTGTATGTCACGCAAACTTACTGGCCTGACTTCTCTAAGTGGGATTTTTTGCGCGCCATTAAGGACTATCAGGGTCGCGAAAGGCGATTCGGAGGAGTGAAATAGTGGTGGACAATACGCGCGATTCCAGAAGGCCTACCTCTAGGATTGATGCTGATGCTCAGCCTAATCCTGAAGAAACAGGTAGCGTTGGAATTGATAGACAGATTGAAAAGCTGGAGATTCGTCGTTCACTTAAAGAGCTTCAACGATCCGCTGGTAACCTTATGGGTCAGCGAGTTCGTGGCGTTACCGAGAAGCTTTTGACCAGAACTCTGTCTGGCGTAGTTTATGCCGCTATTGTGCTTGCCGCCCTCTTTGTGGGCAAAGAAGCTACTATTGTTTTGATTGCCGGTATGGCATGGCTCTGCTGCTCTGAGTTCTTCCATATTTGCCGCATGGGCGGACGTATGCCAAACGAGCCTCTTGGCCTTGTCTTCTCGCTTGTTTTTCCCATAATTGCGTACTTTGGTCACGTTTTTCCGCTGGTATTTTCTCTGCTTTTGATTATCCTTTGCGGACTTTGGTATGTTTTTACACCACGAGCAAACCTTGCAGACGTGGCAGTTACGGCTTTTGGACCACTGTATACCTCGCTTTCACTTTCAACGGTAGTGCTTCTAAGGTCCACAGAGCCAAGTTTTTCTATTCCTTGGATTACGCTTGCCGTCATGCTCTCAGTGTGGGCTAACGATTCATTTGCGTATTTGTTTGGATCCAAATTTGGCAAGCATAAACTGGCGCCAAGAATTTCTCCTAATAAGAGCTGGGAAGGCTTCTACGGTGGTCTTTTAGGTTCAATGCTTGTGTGGTTCTTGATGGCAGTTTTTGGTGCAATTAATATGAATCCACTGTTTGCGCTGCTCTTTGGTGTAACAGAAGGCATCTTCTCTGTTGTTGGAGACCTCTTTGAGTCTCGCATTAAGCGAGGAGTGGGCCTCAAGGATTCTGGTTCAATTATGCCTGGTCATGGTGGTCTACTTGATAGAACCGATTCGATGATTTTTGGAACTATGGCGGCGTTTCTTCTCTTCCAGCTTGCCGTGCTCTTTAGCCAGGTCAAGCTACCTATTGCGCTGCCGTTTGGAGCATAGGTTTTGAGCATTTTTGAAGATACCGCGCCTCGTGCTGTAAGGCATGAGCCTCTGCGTGTTGCTGTCCTTGGAGCTTCGGGTTCTGTGGGTATGCAGACGCTTGATGTATGCCGTCATTTCCCGCAAAAGGTGGAGGTTGCAGCCCTTGCGGTGAGGTCGTCGGTTGAGTTTGCCGTGAAGGCAGCAGCTGAGTTCAACTGCAAATACGTTGCCTTTGCCGATGCAAGTGTCAAGGGCAACGCTCTTCTCGACAGCTTACCCCAAGGCTGCAAAGCAAGCTTTGGCCCTGAGGCCGTTCAGGCGCTTGCTGAGCTGGATGAGGTTGACTGCGTAGTTAATGAAGTGGTGGGAGAGGCCGGCATTTACGCTGGTCTGGCCGCTGTGAAGGCTGGCAAAGTGCTTGCTTACGCTAACAAGGAATCAATTATTGTTGGCGGAGATCTTCTGATGCCTCTGGTCAAGCCTGGTCAGCTCATCCCCGTTGATTCTGAGCACAGTGCCATCTTCCAGTGCCTTATTGGCGAGAACCCCGCTGATATCCAGAGGATTTGGCTTACCTGCTCTGGTGGTCCGTTCTTTGGATATTCTCGCGAGCAGCTCAAACACGTTACAGTCGACGACGCCTTGGCACATCCAACCTGGAAGATGGGTGCCAAGATTACCATCGATTGCGCCACGCTCATGAATAAGGGCCTCGAGCTCATTGAGGCTCATCACCTCTTTGACACTCCAATGGATAAGCTCGAAGTGCTGGTACATCGCCAGAGTCGCATTCATTCTATGGTTGAGTTTATAGACGGCTCTGTTAAAGCGCAGCTCGGAGCCTCTGATATGAGGCTGCCTATCCAGTTTGCGCTGAGCTACCCACATCGTTGGCCAGCAATTGCTCAGCCGGTTGAGTGGCAAGAAACCGCTCCTCTCACAGGCGATTATGCTGACGAGAAAACCTTTGGATGCCTAGCTCTTGCTCGTCATGCAGGAACTGTTGGTGGAACGCTTCCTTGCATTATGAATGCAGCTAATGAAGTTGCTAACCATGCATTTAGACGAGGAAGATGTTCATTTCTTGATATTGAGCGCATTGTTGCAGAGACTATGAATGCCTCTGAAGTTCAAAGGGTAGAAGACCTTCAACAATTGACGCTTGTAGACGCAGAGGCACGAGCTTTAGCCCGTTCTTTTGTGGGATAGGAATTTTGTGAATTTGTTAGCTATTCTTTCACCAGCTTTTTGGGGACTCTTGGTCCTCTCACTCCTTGTATTTGTTCACGAGGCTGGTCATTACGGTATGGCTCGCCTGTGTGGCGTCCGTGTTACTGAGTTCTTCTTGGGCATGCCGTTCAAGTACAAGCTTTCTCATAAGAGCAAAAAATACGGTACCGAGGTTGGCGTGACTCCACTTCTTTTTGGTGGCTATACGCGCATCTGCGGTATGGAAGGCGAGCTAGATGAACTGCTTCCACAAGCTTTGATGAGCGTTCAAGAAGCAGGTTCACTTGAGGTTGGTACCCTTGCAGCAAAGCTTAACTGTGAGGATGAGCGCGCCTACAATCTGCTGTACACCCTTGCAGATTGGGGCTCCATTGAGCTTGTCAAAGAGTCAGATGAGCTAGCGCACACCACGTTTCAGACGCTTGCGAGAGATGCTGAGCTTCGCTGTGAGTATGATCGCGGTCACAATTTTGAGCTTGAAGGCTCTACAGCAGCAGGGGAGCCTCGTGTTCCACAGATGTCCGCTGAGGATTTCTTTGCTCAAGAAAAGGCACATACCTATGTTGGTGTAAATGTTCCCAAGCGCCTGCTCATGATTTTTGGCGGACCCTTGGTCAACATTGCGATTGCCTTTGTGCTGGTTGTAGGCTCCCTCATGTTTGTTGGTATTCCTGCCGCACAAAACAAGGCACAGTTGGGCTCAGTTGAATCTGGCTCTCTGGCTGCTATTTCCGGTCTTACTCCCGGTGACACTATTCTTACGTTTAACGAGGTAGAGGTTCATACCTGGGAAGACCTTACTGCAGCTATCAAAGACGCAATGTCTTCAGGTAAAACTGATATTCCTGTCACCTACGACCGCGGTGGCATTCAGCTTGAAACTACCATTAAGCCTGCTTTACGTCCTGACGATAAGATCATTGGCGTGTCACCTGTTATGACCATGTATCACTTCTCGTTTATTGACGCGTCTGCTGCAGCTGTATCGTATGCTGCACAGGTTGGACAGTTTGCCCTAAGGCTGCTCATTCCAACGCAGACCATGGAAGTCCTTAATCAATCGTCGTCTGTTGTGGGTATTTCTGTGATGGCTTCAGAAGCTGCCGCAGAGGGTTTCTCGACCCTTATTATGCTGGTAGCAGCCATTTCTATGTCACTTGGCTTTATGAATCTTTTGCCCATTCCACCACTTGACGGCGGAAAGATTCTGATTGAGGCAATTCAGGTCATCATAAGAAGACCGCTGTCTATCAAAGTTCAAAATATTTTGTCTTACATTGGACTGGCGTTTTTCCTGTTTGTCATTGTTATTGCACTGAGAAACGATATCCTTCATTTGCTGTTTAGGTAGCTGATTTTATGTCTGAGATTGCTCGCACAAAAACTCGTCCCGTTATGGTTGGATCCGTCCAGGTTGGCGGTGGTGCCCCCGTTTCTGTTCAGTCTATGTGTACCACCAAAACTGATGATCCAGATGCTACGCTCCACCAGATTAAGGAGCTTGCAGAGGCAGGGTGCGAGATTATTCGTGTAGCAATTCCTGACGCAAAGGCGCTTGATGGCTTTGAAGAAATCTGCAAATACTCTCCACTTCCTGTTGTTGCCGATATTCATTTTGACTACAAGCTTGCGCTTGAAGCTGCAAAGCGAGGCGCTGCTGCACTTCGTATTAATCCAGGCAACATTGGCTCTATGGAAAGTGTGGACGCTGTTATTGATGCAGCTAAAGAGGCCCACATTCCTATCAGAATTGGCGTCAATGCTGGCTCTCTTGCTAAAGAATTTGATACAAGACAAGATATGACTCTTGTCGAGAAACTCGTGGCGTCGTCAAAGTCTTTTGTAGAGCATTTTTCTTCTCGCGGTTTTGACGATATTGTCTTGTCGGCAAAGGCTCACGATGTCCCCACTACGCTTGCCGTCTATCGCGCGCTTTCTAAAGAGCTTCCACAGATTCCTCTGCATGTAGGTGTTACAGAAGCCGGTGCATTGAGGCAGGGAACGGTAAAGAACTCTGCCGCAGTTGGCATTCTGCTTGAGAGTGGCATTGGCGATACTATGCGTCTGTCTTTGACGGCTGATCCTGTAGAAGAAGTCCATGTGGCATGGGAGCTTCTTGCAGCTCTTGGCATGCGTCGCATTAAGCCAGAACTGGTGAGCTGCCCTACGTGCGGCAGGTGTGGCGTTGATATGATTCCTATTGCAGAAGAAGTTACCAAGCTCTTGGATGGCGTTCGTGCTCCAATTTCTGTAGCAGTCATGGGGTGTGTTGTTAATGGACCTGGCGAGGCTAGGGGAGTTGACCTTGGCGTCGCCTGTGGCAAAGGTCAGGCAGTGCTATTTGAAAACGGCAATCCTATTAGAAAAGTGCCTGAAGATAAGATTGTTGATGAGC
>CAKARF010000037.1 GCA_916720465.1 uncultured Atopobium sp.
ATGAAAGGAGCCTGGCCGTTGGTGGTCATCAAAGTGACAACCTGGTACTGAATGGTCTGAACGCCACGAGAAACCTCGTCACGAAGGCGCTTCTCAACCATCTCGTTGAGCTGCTCAGCAGAGAGCTCAACACCGACGGAGTTCATCTCCTCCATAACAGTCTTGCGGATCTTCTTACGAGAAACATCAACAAAAGGAGCAAGGTGAGCCAGGGAGATAGACTGACCACCGTACTGGCAGGATGCTACCTGAGCAATAATCTGGGTTGCAATGTTGCATGCCGTAGAGAAGCTGTGTGGACGCTCAATCAGAGTACCGGAGATAACAGTGCCGTTCTGCAGCATGTCATCAAGGTTGATGAGGTCGCAGTTGTGCATGTGCTGTGCAAAGTAATCGGAATCGTGGAAGTGGATAAGGCCCTCATTGTGAGCAGCAACAATATCCTCTGGAAGGAGCTCACGCTGAACGAGGTCCTTAGAAACCTCGCCAGCCATGTAGTCACGCTGAACGGAAACAACGGTAGGGTTCTTGTTGGAGTTCTCCTGCTTGACTTCCTCGTTGTTGCACTCAATCAGAGACAGAATCTTGTCATCGGTAGTGTTCTTATGACGCTTCTGGTTCTGGATGTAGCGGTAAATGATGTACTTACGAGCAACCTCAAAGCGGTCAAGAGCCATGAGCTGATCCTCGACAAGGTCCTGGACCTCCTCGACGGTGACGGTGTGTCCAGCCTTCTCACACTCATCGGTGACGTTGAGGGAAGCAAACTGAATCTCACGCTCAGTCAGGCGCTGATTCTCAGGGACCTCTGCGTTAGCCTTAGCGATTGCGTTAACAATCTTCTCTACCTCGAAGGTAACCTCTGAGCCATTGCGCTTGATAATCTTCATGTGCAAACTCCTTGAACAAACGTTGGTGAAAGCAACGCTTTCATGCGTGTTTAATTGGATTATCACTGCGGTTCCTAAGCTTTTGCCTAAGCGAAGTGGTTGGGAACCCGCTTGTGTGATGGGAACTACTATGCCACAACTTATAGTGTTTGGGTTCGAGAACTATAACAATATATTGTGAAATTTCCACACGAATACAAAATTATGTATTGACACGTTACGGCAACCAATATCTCTGCAGGTAGAAAATTAGCTAGAAACTTCGCTAATTACAAAATTTATTAATGGTCAAAAAATAATTCGATTTTTGTAAGTAGGCATTCGTCGCCTTTCACAAATGCGCCACAATTCGTCCCTCAGCGCTCACTTTTGTTGAGCATTTAGCCGACAAAAAAGCCGACACAAAATGTCGGCTCTGAGTCTTACTCAAGTGGAGGTTGCGGACGCCAGGTTGCATCTTTATAGATAAGACGTGCATCTTTCCAACCCTTAATAAGGCGAGAAAGACCAGACGAGAAGTGCGCTCTATCTACCAAAATGAGTCGAATAATCTCTTTTGCAAAGGTGAGCGCGGTGCCAACACCAAAGAACACAGGATTGTAATCACCGTGAACCTGGAAGTAACGAGCGATATAGCCACGGTTACGTGTGATGTAATAGCGCGTCATATCAGAAGTTGAATTAAGCTGGCGCACAGAACCAATGCTCTGACCAGGAACTTCTCGACATCTTGAGAGAACAAAGTCTGGAATCAAAATAGGCTGCGTCACCTTGCTGGCCAAATAGCCGTACAGAGCATCGTCCCAGTAGATAAAGAAACGCGCATCAGGCAGGCCAATCTTCTGCACTATAGAGCGCTTAAAGCAGGCGCCCTCAAAGCACATAACATTGCACTCACGGTACGCAACGCCATCAAAACCAGCCTTTGCCAGCGGATTATAGATACCCAAAGCGGTACTAAAACGATACTGCCAGAAGAAAGGACCGCCATCAAAGTCGTAACGCTGGCCCTGGATGACCTCAGCCTTGTCTGACCATGCGTCAAGCTTATCAAGACCGTCAGGCAGCACGGCAACGTCATCGTCCATAACCCAGAACCACTCAGCGCCCAGCTCATAACCTACGCGCACACCCTCAGAGAAGCCGCCGGAGCCTCCAGTGTTTTGCTCCATAGGCACGTAGCACACGCGATTAGTACCTCCGTGAACATCGGGATCTGTAGTGGTTTCTCCCCACAAGGTTTTGACCTTCTCGGAAAAGTTAGACACAAGTGAGGCTGTTTCAGAGGAGTTCTCGTTGTCCACAACAATGATGCGCCATGGTGCCTGCGTAAGCTGCGTAATGGAATTAAGCAGGTTAGAGAGCAGTTCCTGGCGTTTGAAGGTAACTATGACAAGAGCAGTGCGCTTCATATTTCCCCAAAATGTGACTTCGTGAGTGGGTGAGTGCCTCTATAGTATAAGGCAGCAATCAAAAGGAGTTTAGATGAGTCACACGCAAAACCACCAACCCTTGGTTTCTCTTGTTGTGCCTATATATAACGTTGCGGATTATCTGGAGCAGTGCCTGGCAAGCATTCAATCGCAGAGCTATACCAACCTGGAGATTATTTGCTTAAACGATGGCTCAACTGACTCGTCTTTAGCTCTTTTGGAAGCATATGCTGCCCGTGATGGACGCCTTGTCATCATAGACAAAGAAAACGAAGGCTACGGAAAAACATGCAATCGTGGTATTGCCGCAGCTCATGGCACATGGGTGGGTATTGTTGAGCCTGACGATTACCTTGAGCCAACTATGGTTCAAGAACTTGTTGATCTTATCCAAGCAAACGGCGGAGAAGACCAGGTAGATATTGCTCGTTCTGCGTATTGGCGCGTATTTGGCAATCAGAAAAATGGCCGTGCAGGAGCAAAGTCGCAGGTAAAGAATGCTGCTGGTTCTGGCGAGCACAGGATTCCATGCGCTTATAAGGGCCGCGTCAAACCCAAGCATCAGCCCTGTTCTATTGACCAGATGGCTCAGCTTCTGTTGCACCATCCTGCCATTTGGACAGCACTCTATCGCAAAGAATTCTTGACCCAGAACAACATCAGCTTTAAAGAAGTCCCTGGTGCAGGCTGGGTAGACAACCCCTTCCTTATTGCTTCACATTGCTGTGGAGCCCGTTTGGTGTACACAGACTCAGCGCTTTACAACTATCGCGAGAATGGCTATACAGAAGCTGCCACCTTTGCGCAGCGTCAGCCCAAAATTCCGCTTGAGCGCTGGAATGACATGATGGACGTTGTGGATGCACGCAACATCACCTCAGACGTAGCGCTCAACGCGCTCACGCTGCGCGGCATCAACTACGCACTGCTTACAAAAGACGCACTTGTCTGGCGAGAAGAACATGGTGCTGCAGGTCAGACTGACTCAGAAGTGCGCGATCTTC
The DNA here is from genome assembly GCA_916720465.1 of uncultured Atopobium sp. GTDB lineage: Bacteria > Actinomycetota > Coriobacteriia > Coriobacteriales > Atopobiaceae > Lancefieldella. Next base: position 3,328 of record CAKARF010000037.1, read on the forward strand.
TCGCCAAGAGCTTTAAGCGCATGGATGCAAAGCGCGTGTTTGAAAACCCTGCAATCTCGAGCACAGGAAAGGCACTTTTTGCGCAGGTGAGAGGTATTGCTTTGCCAAAAGATGATAAGTTTGCTCGCTATGCATATCTAGCCAAAGAGGGATTCTTCCGCGTCAAAAACGACGGCATTGCACAGACATTCAAATCGCTTATGGATAGGCGCTAAGGCTGACGAACATCAAGCGACCAAATACCGTCCAACCTTACATGAAGTTACTTACGCAAGAGGTATACGCATAAAGCGTGCGTACCATACAGCTCTTCGTGCATAGGCATAGCGTGCTTGCACTGTGGTAGACAAAATGGCACCAAGCAAGGCGTGAGCAACCAATCGCGGAGAAGTTGCTTCAGTAACAATCAGATGAGCTACAGGATTAGAAAGAATCTTAACAATCAGATTTTCTTTCTCCTCATGGCTGAGCTGGGATTCTCCGTTAAAAACGGGATACATGTTCTTAAGAAGCTTGCTGATCAGATAGCGACTAATCAACTTTTGAACTTTCTTGGAGTTTGCAAAGCCAAGATGCTTGGCAAGAGCACCAAGTGCCTGACGCTCTTGAGTAAGTTTATCCATAGCGTCAGTAATAGTTTCTTCTTCCTTAGAAGAATCTGCTGGTACATCTACAAAAATTGCCTCAGGAGCGTACGTGATGTTTTTTGCGCTCTCAAAACAGTAGCCAACAAAATTGCACTCGCCATCAGTCTCTGGCTCATGCTTAATCTCGGTCAGAATACGCGTTGAACACAGCTTTCCGCTCATAGACGTCAAATAAGGAAGCTGCGACTCCTCAAATACCTGCAACAATGAAGAAGCTTTTGAGCCAAAAACCTTTTTGCATTCCATAGGTGAATTGGCAGTTTTCATATGCGCAATAACAATATCAGCCGCTTTAGGTGAACCAACAGGACCCAAAGCGGTAGCTGCAGAATAAAGCTCCTGCAAAAGGTGGGAGTTAAACCTATAAGAAGGCTCAGTGGTAAGCGTATAGGCTCCGCGAGCACGACCCTGAGCAATCTCAAGTGCAACAAAATGGCTAATGCCCGATTGGCACAAGACATCTAGACGAGGCTCTTGATTGGCAAGGTTATCTAACATGCGAGCAATCTGGGGATCGGAGCTATTGTCAACGATGATGAGCTCCCAATGAGGGTATGTTTGCTCTTGCAGTTGCCTAATTACCGTTCTAATAGCATCAGCATCATTATCGGCAGCCATGAGAACCGAAATCATATGTGGATTGTATGAGCGCTCGTGCATTCCACATCCCCCAAACTGGTCCTAATTTTTAGATACCAGTTTACCCATAAAAAGTGAATTAAAAAGACAATTTTATTCTATCAAAATCTCTCCACATAATGTGTTTAACTGCTGTTATGTGGACATATGGCCTGTTTTGTAGGAGCGGCGCTACATACAACAACCATAACGTCTATACAAGCATACCAACAAGCTTTCCTAAGGCCGTAGGGTCAACAGTGGTGCCACTTGAACCTTCAACTACAGGAGCCTCGTCATGCTCAAGATTAGATACGCCAATTGGCTGCACAATCTCTACAAGCTCAAGAAGCTGATTGGGCTTCATATCGGTAATCATTGAAGACAACAAACTAGATGCATTGCTTACCAGCGAGCGAGCACCCGAGCCAGAAAGTGCCGAGATTTTCTCCCACACATCATCTGTGGCTATGATAACGTGCGTAATCTTGATGTTAGTAACAGATGCCAGCGCGCTGACAAAAGCGCTCTGACCGTCATCTTTGTAAATATCTGCCAGCGTTTTTGCGTTTGAATCCACTTCCGCATATGCATCAGTAGGAATAGACACTATATGGCCAGTGCCCTGTGTGCGATCAATTACCAAAAGCTGCACAGACTGAAGGGTTGACTCCCCTGCCTTGAGCGAATTTGTGCTGATAACCGCATAGGTAAGGAAGTCGTCATCTGATTGTGTAGTGCCGTCTGGATTGCCCGAGACACTCTGGCTCTTTACTGCCTTGTTAAGCCCGTGGTCTCCTAAGTGAGACTCAAGCTGCGCGCGATCCCAAATAGTTACAACAACCATGCCCACAAGCACGGCAACAATAGCAATTACGGCAAGGCCAATCACGTTGGTATAGGGACTCTCGCGCGGGACATCGCTGCGCTCAAATCTTTCTCTTTTCCTAAACATACTAGCTCCCTGCCTCACTGTGCATCAGTTCTGCAAGAGCTCCTAAAAAGACGCTCTCTTCTATGATGCTATTTCTTTGCAAGGGAAACCACCGCACACAATACAAGTGGTAGAAAAGACTTCGTAAACGGCGCGAGAAGAACGATGAAGTCGGACTGCACACAGAAACTGCGAGGCGATCAAAGAGCCGAAAGCACTACCAGGGTTGCAAAACACCCTCTGGATAGCGAACGTTTACAAACGTGAGGCCCTGAGCAGGCGCGCAACTGCCAGCAGCAATTCTGTTCTGAGCAGCTAGAACCTCGTCAATCCACTCAACAGGCCTGTGACCGCGGCCAATCTCAACCAGCGTACCCACAATCGTTCGCACCATGTTATGCAAGAAGGCGTTGCCCGTAATATCAACTGCAATGAGTTTCTCGCCAGCCTCTTCAATTTCTTCTACCGTAAGGCGCTCCACAAAACGATGCGTTGGCTTGCCTTCGGCAGAAATTGCCTTGCAGAAGCTCTTGAAGTCGTGCTCTCCCACCAGCGCCTGCGCCGCCTTGTCCATAAGCTCTGCGTCCAAGTGGCCGTTGTACCACCACATGTGGTCCCAGCCCAGCACGGGGCGAGCGCTACCTGCGCAAATTCGATAGCGATACGAACGCGCCTGGGCGTCAAAGCGTGCCGAGAAACCCTGTGGGGCGCGGAAGAGTTGTCGGATAGAGATGTCGTCGTCGGTCAGAGCGGTGAGCGAGCGGACGAGTTTCTCGCCAGACAGCGCCAGCTCAGCGCCGTACACAGGCAGGCTCACGTACTGGGCCTGGGCGTGCACGCCGGCGTCGGTTCTGCCCGCGCAGGTGAGCTCGACCTCTCTGCGCAAAACGGTCTGAAGCGCGCGGCGAAGGTCTCCTGCCACGGTGCGCTGGGTGGGCTGCTCGGCAAAGCCGCAGAATGCAGCGCCGCGGTAGCCCAGCTGGATAACAAGCGTAGCTTCAGGCTCAACAGAGGCGTCAGCGAGAGTCTCAGCAGCTGATGGCTCAGCAGAAGACTCCTCGGATGCATCAAAACTGCAATTTGATGCACTGTTTTGTGATATTTCTGAGTTCATGAAGCTCCCTGAAATAACTTATATCCACTAGAGTGATTGTATCGTAGGCTCAAAGTTGACGCACTCATTGTAGCTGCTGGACACAAGACAGCTACAGCAATGCAAGGTTGTCCCAGCAATGCAGGCTGCTAAAGCGTTGTAAGACCAAGGCACAGTGCAACCCACAGCAGCAACACTACCCAGTCAACAAACTGCATTTTTGCGGAGATACGTGTACGTTTTGCGGCACCAAGACAGCGATCCGTCATAGTTTGCGCCATCTGATCTGCGCGCTGAAAGAGTGATACGGTGAGCGGCACCAGGAGCGTAAACCACTTTTTGATTCGCTCAACAATACTGCCTGATTCAAAATTAAACCCTCGAGCCCTTTGAGCTGCCCTAATTCTGTCGAGCTCTTCTAAGGTAAGGGGAATTGCACGCAGCGCAATTGAGAGCGCAATACTCAGGCCGTCAACGTCAACACGAATAAGGCGCAGAGGCATCAACAGTACAGAAAAGCCGTCAGCAAGCTGCGTGGATGTAGTTGTTGACGCTACCGATAAAACCAGTGCTAGAGCAAGCAATACGCGAGCAATAGCTACAGTGCTCCTGTAAAAGCCTGCCACAGAAAGTCCAACTGATCCAGAGAAAATGATATCGGGGTGTCCAATAAACACCAGCGTATTGGCCACAAATGAGAGGAGCAAAACAAAAGCTGCAGGCTTTGCCACGCGCAAAAACTCCAAAATACTTACACGAGCGCTCCAAAGAAGGCTCACACAAATCAAAGCAAATGCAGCAAATGCAAGTGGCTGCTGTATACAGAAAAGAGCAACAATTCCCACAAGGGTGGCAACGATTTTTGTCTGCGCTGTCAACGAGGCAAGCGAGATGCGCTTAAGCAGAGCACAGGGGCACTTAGACATAGCAAGCCTCCAAAAGCTCATGTAATACGCTTACAAACAGCGGGCAGTCAAGCTGTGCAGCCTCGTATAGCTCTGGGGTTGTCTGTGCTTCTTGTACGTCAACGTTTGCAACAACACGGCCCTTCTCGAGAAACACCACTCTATCGGCAAAAGGAAGCCATTCGCTTACGTCATGGGTGATTGCAAGAACTACCTTGCCCTCGTTTGCCAGCTCACGTGCAAGATGCAGCACCTGCGAGCGCGCCTTGCCATCAAGCCCAGAGGTTGCCTCGTCAAACACAATCGCGTACGTTGCGCAGGCCAATGTTCCCGTAAGAGCCGCGCGCCGAGCCTGGCCACCAGAAAGCGTCAACGGAGACGCGTCCATGACCTGCTGATCCAAACCAACACGTTCTACCGCATACGCAACAAGCGCCTCAACATCATCTGGCGAGAAACCCTTGTTAGTTGGACCAAATGCAATATCTTCAGTAACAGTTTGAGCAAAGAGCTGATCTTGAGGACGCTGGAAACACATGCCGACATCTCCAGGACTTACCAGTCGCGCATCAATTGTTGCATGTCCGGTATCAGCCTCTATAAGGCCAGCTGCTATTCGGGCGCAGGTTGTTTTTCCAGAACCAGAAGCGCCCACCAAAACGGTAAGCTCCCCTGTAGAAGAAAGCGTTATATCGTGCAGAACTGGCTTGTCAAACGCGTGAGAAACGCCACAAATTGCCAGCTCGTGCGCCTCTCCAAGCGCTTGAATTCCGTCATAGTTATTTGCCCGCACTACCTCAAGAGCACGCTGATACACAAGGATGTCCAAAGCGTCAAACGCAAGGTTGTTCTGAACAAGAAACGCAACAAACTCTGATGCGTTAA
>CAKARF010000038.1 GCA_916720465.1 uncultured Atopobium sp.
TGATGGCTCATAACATCGTTCCTATTTCTTGCTGCGGTGAGTCTCTTGAGGTTCGCAACGCTGGTACACACGTTCAGTTTGTTGTTGACCAGATCAAGGCAGATACCAAGGGTCTAGAGATTACAGATCCTTCCAAGTACGTTATTGCTTATGAGCCAATCTGGGCAATTGGTACTGGTATGACCGCAACTGCTGATGACGCACAGGAAGTCTGCGGCGCAATCCGTAAGACCCTGGTAGAGATCTTTGGTGCAGAAATTGCAGACGGTATCCGTATTCTTTACGGTGGTTCTGCAAAGCCAGAGAACGTTGGCGGCTTCCTCGAGAAAGAGGACGTCGACGGCGCACTTGTTGGTGGCGCATCTCTCAAGGCTGATTCCTTCGTTGCAATGGTAAAGAGCGCAATGAACTAAACTCTGACAAAGCTCCTTACCACCGGTGAGGCGCTTGGCTCATTTGTTAAGTTCTTGTTTGTTTTGCAACTTGGCACACGTCATTCCCAAAGGGGAGTGGCGTGTGCTATTCTTTTTTCTTGTACGTGAAAATAACTAGGGCTGGATTTTCTCGCCAGCAAGAGGGGGAACCTCGTGGGCGTTCTGAATACAATTCTTTTGGTGCTGTTTGTACTTTCTGGCATTTTGACGGTGCTGCTTGTTCTGGCACACTCCGGAAAGGGCACTGGCGTTTCTGACATGATTGCTTCTTCTATGTATAACGCAAGCGCTGGTTCAGGCATTATGGAGAAGAACCTTGATCGCCTTACCGTCATCACTACAACCATTTTCCTGGTTTGCGCTATTGTTATGGCTTTGACGTTCCCTGTTGGCGCTATTGGCTAAGCAGCTCCTTTTACTTTTGAATTACCTGCCGAGAAACCCGAGTTTCTCGGCATTTTTTATTCGTAGTCTGCGGAGTATGCGAAAATTTGCTATTGAGAATAACGGCAAAAAGGCCGGGCGCGACAGATAGTAGTTTTCTTTTACTTCTTAACAGAATTTTCAATAACGTTTCTCATATGTAAACAAATTTGATTGTGACCTACACGCTGGGTTTAAACAGTCATTATATGTGGATACGTTTTACTGGGATTGGTATGCAAAGATGGGATTATCTTAGAGATTCGTTCAGTCGGGCTGCTATTCCATGGTAAAATTACACTTTGTTGTGTATTCACGGCATGTTTGTTGTAGGAATGCTAGGTTGCCATACCGAGAAAACCTCGCTTATCAGGTGGATAAGCGCAAGGCGGTGAGGAGAGTCAATGGCACGGTTTGTTTGGTACGTTACAAAGAGGATTTTGAGCTACATTGTGATGATTTTTGTTGCAACTTCGCTCACATTCTTCCTCGCATCTTCATTCATGAGCCCACGTTCTAACTTGGAGCAGCGTACTCCACGCCCTCCACAGGAGTCTATTGAGACTAACCTTTACAGAACCAATCTGAATGACAAAACTCCCGTTATTGAGCGTTATCAGGTTTGGATTACAAACCTGCTTACCAAGTTTGACTTTGGTATGACTCCAACGGGCGATAGTGTTAACCGTGAGATGAGCTCTAAGTTTATGGCTTCTATTGAGCTTATGACGCCAGCAACTATTTTGTCAGTTGTTATTGGTGTTAGCTTGGGTGTTTATACTGCTCAGCGCCAGTATCAGTGGCAGGATCGCTTCTTCAGTGGTGTTGCATCAGTACTTCTGGTTATTCCTACCGTTGTTTTGGCTATTCTTATTGTTTTCTCGGCCATTGAAATTAACGCTAGGGCCGGTGCTCGTATCTTCTACGTTACCGATCTTTCCAGTGGTGATACGGGTAACTTCTTTACCTGGCTTCTTGACTTCCTTCAACACATTATTCTTCCAACCATCGTTTTGACCATCATCAGCTCTGTTGGTTACCACCTGTCACAGCGTACGTACTTGCTTGATGAGATGCACGCTGATTACGTTCGTACTGCTCGCGCAAAGGGCCTTACCCGTAAGCAGGCAATCCGTAAGCACGCTCTTCGCGTTTCTTTGATTCCTACTGCTGTTTCTGTTGCATTCTCTCTTGCAGGCATCTTTACTGGTGCCGTTATGACCGAGAAGGTCTTTGCAATTCACGGTCTTGGTGAATACTTCATTAACTGTATTAACAACAACAATATTCACGGCGCAGTTGCAGTTGCGGCGTTCTCTGGTGCAATGACTCTTGTTGGCGCACTTCTGGCTGACCTCTTTGCTGCTGCCCTTGATCCACGAATTAAGATGAGCTAAGGAGGCGGCGGATATGTCTAAAGAAGAACTTACAAATACTGATCAGCTTACTGATCAAGATAACGTCTCCGGTAAAGCTGGTTTGACAAACGCTGAGCGCGAGCTTGAGGCAGATGCAAAGAGTAACAGCAAAGAGGTTAAGCGTATTAGTTATGCTGGCCTGATTGTTCGACGTTTCTTCCGTCAGCGTTCTGCTGTTATTGGCCTGATTATTATTGGCATTATGGTGCTTATTGCTCTTTTTGGTAAGTATCTAACTCCATATAACTATCAAGATGCAGACTTTGCTGCTCTTGCTAAGGCTCCTAATGCCAATCACTGGTTTGGTACAGATGGCGCTGGTATTGACTTATATGCCTGCGTTGTTCACGGTCTCGGTCGTTCTCTGACCATTGGTATCAGCTATGCAGTCTTGACCACTATCATCTCTGCAATTATTGGTACTGCTATTGCCTATGTACGTGGTATTCCAGAGAAAATTGGTATGTGGCTTCTTGATATGCTGATGGTCATTCCAAGTTTCTTGCTGGTTGCTATGATTGTTCGTGCAGCTGGCGGAGAGTCTGGCTGGCTTATGCTTATCTTTGGTTTGACTGCTTTTGGTTGGATTGGTCGCGCTCGTACGCTTCGTACCATGGCTCTTTCTCTCCGCGAGAGAGATTACGTCAGGGCCGCTAAGTACATGGGTGTTTCTCCATTCACTATCATTGTGCGCCACCTTATTCCAAACCTTGGTTCAATTCTTATTATTGACCTGGTCCTTGCTGTCATCGGTGGTATTAACTCTGAGACTGCATTCAGCTTCTTGGGTCTTGGTATTAAGGCACCAGACACCTCCCTCGGATACCTTCTGAGCGCAGGTTCTTCTGCAATGCTTACCACTCCATGGATGATTCTTATTCCATCCGTATTCTTGATTATTGTCTGCGTTGGCCTTCAGCTTATTGGTGATGGTCTTCGTGATGCATTTGACCCATATTCTCGCGCCGCTGGTAGCGTTAAGGATCAAGATGAGGATAACGATGCAGCAGATGAGTCTGAGATTTCTGCTGACATGGTTTCTGAAGAAACAACGGAGCGTGCATAATGGCTGACATTACTAATACTTCTGCAAAGCAGGGAAGTGTAGAGATGGATGATGTCCTACGCTATGAGCTGCTTGAGTCAAATGGTCCTAAGGGTGCACCAACGGGAGATCCCGTTCTTTCCGTTCGTGATCTCAAGGTTTCCTTTAACACTGAGGCTGGTCGTGTAGATGCAGTTCGTGGTGTGAACTTTGACCTTTGGGGTGGTCGCACCCTGGGTATCGTAGGTGAGTCTGGTTCTGGTAAATCCGTAACAGCACTTGCCCTTATTGGTCTTCTTGATGACAATGCCCATGTTACCGGCTCCATTAAGCTTGGTGATGAACAGCTCATTGGCAAGACCGATGAAGAGATGTCTAAGCTTCGTGGCACCAGAATTTCTATGATTTTCCAGGATCCACTATCTGCTCTTACTCCAATGTTTTCTATTGGCGATCAGATTGCAGAGGCTCTGCTTACCCATAATCCTTCTATGAGTAAAGCAGATGTCCGTAAGCGTTGTATTGAGCTTCTCACCATTGTTGGAATTACTGATCCAGAGAATCGTCTGGATTCTTTCCCCCATGAGTTCTCTGGTGGTATGCGTCAGCGTGTTGTTATTGCTATTGCAATTGCAAACAACCCTGACATCATCATCGCTGACGAGCCAACTACTGCTCTTGACGTAACCATTCAGGCCCAGATTCTTGACGTTTTGAAGGTTGCACAGAAAGAGACAGGTGCAGCAGTTGTTTTGATTACACACGACCTTGGTGTTGTTGCAGGTACTGCTGACGATATTATGGTTATGTATGCAGGTCGTGGTGTTGAGCGTGCAAGCGTTGATACGCTGTTCGCAGAGCCAAGGCATCCTTACACCATGGGTCTTCTGGGCGCAGTTCCAAAGCCACACCTTCCAGCAGAGCACAGGCTTGTTCCTATTAAGGGTAATCCACCTTCACTTGCTGCTATTCCAACTGGTTGTCCTTTTAACCTACGTTGTCCTATGGCAACAGAGGAGTGCTCTAAGAAGGAGCCTTTGCTGGTTCCTGCAAATCCAGCTGAGGGACACCTTGCATCTTGCCACCACCTTAAGGAGATTTGCGAGAAGAATCTCACCTACGCAGAGGTTTATCCAGACTTTGAGCCAATTCTTCCTAAGTGGGTTGACGTGCCTCGCTCTGAGCGCCCCGTTGTACTTGAGGTTGAAGGCTTGACTAAGACATTCCCTGTTCAGGGTAAAGGTTTTATCAGGCGCAGTAAGGGCACTATGACCGCTGTTGATCACATCAACTTCCAGATTCATGAGGGCGAGACCCTAGCACTTGTTGGTGAGTCCGGCTCTGGTAAGTCAACTACACTGATGCAGATTATGGATCTCTTGAAACCAGAGGATGGTCGAATTACTGTCCTTGGTAAAAACGTTGCAGATCTTAAGAGCGCGGCTGATCGTCGAGAAGTTCGTAAAGATCTCCAGGTTATTTTCCAGGATCCAATGAGCTCCCTTGACCCCCGTATGCCTATCTATGATGTTTTGGCAGAGCCACTTCAGGCACAGGGTTGGAATAAGGCAGACATTAACGCTCGTATTGGTGAACTTATGCGTCTGGTTGGCATTAATCCAGATTACGTTGATCGCTTCCCATCTCAGTTCTCTGGTGGTCAGCGTCAGCGTATTGCAATTGCTCGTGCTCTTGCAACAAGTCCAAAGATTCTTCTTTTGGACGAGCCAATTGCATCTCTGGATGTTTCCATTCAGGCAGGTATTATTAACCTTCTTGAGGATCTTCAGGTTCAGTTGAAGATTTCTTATCTTTTTGTTGCTCACGATCTTGCTGTCATTCGTCACATTTCTGACACTGTTGCTGTTATGCACTTGGGCAAGATTGTAGAGTACGGTGAGACTGAAGACGTCTTTACTAATCCACAAGATCCTTACACCAAGGCTCTTCTCTCAGCTATTCCAATTCCTGATCCAAAGATTGAGCGTACTCGTGAGCGTATGATTTATCAGGATGGTAAGCTTGTTCCAGCAACACACATTGCAACTGAGTAGAAATACTTAAATGTTTTTTATAAACCCGCACGTAAATGACGTGCGGGTTTTGTTATGTTTCAAATAGTAAACGAGGTTGTTACGGGATTGTTTCCACTATGGAGTATTCATAAGCAATTTCGTATAGTTAAGTGAATATCTGTAAGCCTTAAAAGAAATGGGTGATTATATGGCTAGCAGTTTTTCTCGTCGTTCGTTTTTCGCTCTGACTGGTGTCACCGCTGCAGGTCTTGGACTTGCTGGTTGTGGCCCTGCTCAGCCCGGAAACACTCCAGCGGCAACTGGTGTTGAGCCACAGGACGGCTCCCCAGCAAACACTCCTCTGGATCAGCTGCCACTGCCAGAGGCCGGCAAGACGTACAACAACCCTAAGTCTCGTGATGAGGTCCAGGACGGTGGAACGCTCACTCAGCCAATTACTGAGATTGGCCCACAGTGGAACTACTACAGCCTCCAGGGTAATACCTCCTACATGAACGTCCTTTTCGGTCTCATCAACCCTCGTGATCTCTTTACTAGCAACGTTGAAGGCAGCAAGTTTGAGGCAAACAAGAACTACGTCAAGGATTACAAGGTTGAGGAGAAGGACGGCAAGCAGGTTGTCACTCTTACCTTTACCGATCAGGCTAAGTTCAATGACGGTACTGAGATTGACTGGACTGCTCTTCAGACTGCTTATATTTGTCTAAGTGGTCAGAATGAGGCGTTTGAGGTTTCCTCTACTGATGGCTATGACAAGATTGAGTCTGTTGAGCAGGGCGACAACGCCAAGACTGCTGTTATTACTATGACTGAGCCTGTCTATCCAGTTGAGCAGGTTCTGGGCTATGCTTTGCACCCAAAGCTTCAAGATCCAGAGTTCTTCAACAAGGGCTACAACAGTGAGCCAAACAATGAGCTTGGTGCTGGTCCTTATATTGTTGATTCTTTCGATGATACTCAGGCTACCTTCAAGCCAAATCCAAAATGGTGGGGAGATGCTCCTAAGCTTGATACTCTCATCTTTAAGCAGATGGATACTCAGGCACAGATTAACGCATTTAAGAATGGCGAAGTTGACACCATGGGTGCTGTTTCCATGAATGGTTCTGCTGAGGTTCTTTCTAACTTCAACAGCATGGCTGATGCTCAGGTTCGTCGTGGTCTTGGTAACTCCATTGCAGTTATCGAGATTAACTCTACTCGCGGTGTTCTTCAGGACATTGCAGTCCGTAAGGCATTCTGCCAGGTTGTTGATGCACCAACTATCGTTTCCATTGTCTTCCAGGGTGTTAACTGGAAAGAGGAAGCACCAGGCTCCATGCTTTGGCCTTACTGGGCAGCTGGCTATGACAACAACCTCCCAGAGGATGTTAAGAGCCTCAAAAATGCTGAAGAGCGCAAAAATGCTGCAAAGAAGACCCTTGAGGATGCAGGTTATAAGCTCAACGGTGACTTCTACGAGAAGGATGGCCAGCAGGTAACCTTTGCTTACACCATGTTTGGTGACTCTACTACTGTAAAGAACCGTGCTGCTGCAATTCAGAAGATGTGCAAGGATGCTGGTATTAACCTGACTCTTGATTCACACCCATCCTCTGAGTTCTCCAGTGTTCTTTCTGGTGGTAACTGGGATGTCTGCCTCTTTGGTTGGTCTGGCACTCCAACTTCCTACAACAACGGCGTTCAGCTCTATGGCTCTAAGTCTCCATCCAACTTTGGTCACCAGGGCACTGCAGAGACTGATGCACTCTTTGCAAAGGTTGTCTCTACTGCAGACTTTGATGAGCGTATGAAGATTATGAACGAGGCAGAGAAGAAGTGCTTAGAGACTTACTCTTACCTTCCTGTCTACACTGGTCCATCTTGCTTCGTTTGCAAGAAGGGTCTTGCAAACTACGGTCCTGCACTCTTCTTGGACGTTCCTTCAACTGATATTGGTTGGCAGAAGTAAGGAAGGAATACTCAGGTCTTCTCGCAGAGAAAAAGTTTTTTATTTTTCTCACATATGTTGCCAGAAGATGTGTTAGTATATCCCTCGCTGCAAAGCAAGTCGGAGTGGCGGAATTGGCAGACGCGCTAGCTTGAGGTGCTAGTGGCCTACTAACGGCTGTGCGGGTTCAAGTCCCGCCTCCGACACCACGAAATTTCGGCGGATCTCTTCGGAGGTCCGCCTTTTTCGTATACTTAGGCTGTGCGATTGTTTTGTCCTTGCTGGTAAGGAGTGGCTGTGGCAGATAACAAGCTGAGCGTAAGGCGTGTTGAGGGAGTTGTCGACGGGACCGTTGCTGCAACTCTGTCTCAGTTGCTACGACTGACCAGCGATGCGGTTATCGTATTTAATATGGAGGGCATGGTTCTTCTCGCCAATGAGGAGGCCGAGAGCCTATTTGCTAAGGTAGACGGCACAATTGCTGGCCTGGACGTTCGCTTTTTGTTTACACCAGCAAATCAAGAAAACTTGCAGAAACCGTTTTCTGTAGAGTCGTTGCCGTTTGCGATTGATGGCTCTACGTCTATGGTGGCCGCTCCTGCGCAAGACGGCACGTCGCAGGTGTTGAGCGTGCGTGCAGATTATGTTGGCGCACCTACGCAGGCCATTGTTTTGACAGCATCTAAGCTTCGTGACTTGGCTAGTCCAATGCACGATGATGAGCGAATGGTGTTGGACCTTCGGCGAGCCAATAAGAGGCTCTCAGGAGCGCTTCAGATTGTTTTGGACACGCTTGACTCGGAAGATATGGGTCAGCTTATTGAGCGCGTGTTAGAAGAGCTCTCAGAGACTGTCGAGGCTGATGGTGCGCT
>CAKARF010000039.1 GCA_916720465.1 uncultured Atopobium sp.
CGTAATCTTCTCATACGTAAGACTTTAACACTTAGACGCCAAAAACGCCTGCTGCATTTGCCATTACTTCACTTTGCACAGAGTATCCACGGGCCTCACTGAGCCCGAAAAGAGCTCGCTTAAGGCTATCCACAATGTCCAGAGCGTTACTATCCGTGTGATCACTGGATGGAAGGTCAGTCTCGGTAAGCAGTTTGTCCTTTGGATAAACCTTAGCGTACTCACGGCCGCGTTTAGTCTTAAGGCTCATTTCGCCAACAGAGAACCAACAACCAAGCTTAATAGCCCTCTGGAGTTCTTCTGAGCTGCCGCTAAACCAATGAATGATAGGAACACACGACTGAGCAGCTCCTGTCTGCTCAAGAATGTCTAGCACCGTATCAACGCTTCTCACGGTGTGCATCGAGAGTACCCGTGGCTGGTTATTGCGTGAAAGCTCTGCCGCACGTGTGCAGATCTGTGCAAAGGCTCTAGTCTGCAGCTCTTGCAACCCATCAACACAATAGCGAGAAGAAAAATCTAATCCAATCTCGCCAACGTAGTGTGTCTGTTCCATAAGCTCTAGCATGAGCTCTATATCTTTTTTTGTGACACGTCCGTCAGAGATATACCAGGGGTGCGCTCCAAGTCCCACACGGATGTTGTCTTGCGTAAGCTGAGGAGCAAGTTTTAGGTAGTCATGAGGAGTAACACCGCAGGTAAAGAAACCTAATCCGGCGTCATGGGAACTTCTCGCTACATTGAGTGGAGAGTCCATAAGGTTGTCATGGACGTGCGCATCAAAGTATGTGAGGTTACTCATGATCAAGCCCTGAAAGATGCAGAATGACGTCTGAGGCAATCATCTGTCCCATAATAGGAGGGTAGTAGGACATAGTTCCTAGCTTGGCAGATTTTCCAGTTGCGCCCTCTGGTGCAAAAACTGGTCGCGCTGGCTCAGGGGAGTAGAGCACACGGAAGTCGGCAAGTCCACGCTTCTTGGACTCTTTTCTCATTACCCTTGCGAGAGCATCGGTATGTGTTTTTGAAAGCGTAGTAATCTCCAGGAGTTCTGGGTGGATTTTATTGCCGCCACCCATGCTGGAGATGAGGTAGATATCGTTTTTCTGACACCATGCCACAACAGCCAATTTGGCAGAAATGGTATCAATGGCATCAACTACAACATTTGGTTTTGGAAGAGCAGAAAGTTGCTCGTCAACGTTGTCTTTAAGCAAAAAAGCGTCAAGGGTGACCACGTGAGCGTCTGGATTAATGTCCAAAATCATCTCTTTGGTAACGTCAACTTTTCTTTTTCCAATGGTGCTCACATAGGCAATAGCTTGTCTATTAAGGTTGGATGCTTCTACTGCATCAGCATCCACTAAAACAAACGAGCCTACACCGCCTCTGGCCAGCGCCTGAACACAGTTTGAACCAACGCCACCAAGCCCTAAGACCATGACGCAGGAATTTTGAATCTGTCCAAGGCGGTCTTTTCCCAGGACAAGTTCAAGTCGAGCAGTGGCTTCAGGAATTGTGGCAGACATAGAGCTCCTCATAAAAAGTATCTGCAGATAGTATAGCTTGTTACTTTACCTACGCTTCAAGAAGTGTAGGCCAATAGTAATTTTAACTAATGGTAAGAAAGCGCCCCATAAGTCGTCTTTTATTAGTAGAATAAATGAAGCAAATTTTGACGATGTTGTCAGCATATGAAAGGCAAGATTACTGTGGAAGAAATGCCCAAGAATTATGATCCTCAGGCAGCTGAGCCTGAGCTCATTGAAAAGTGGATTAAGGCAGATTGTTATGGTCGTAGCAAGGGAACTGAAGACCGTACAGTAGTTATCCCTCCACCAAACGTTACCGGCATCCTTCACATGGGACATGCCATGGATGACACCATCCAGGACACCTACATTCGTTATTCTCGCATGCGCGGTTACTCAACTCGTTGGATTCTTGGAACAGATCACGCAGGCATTGCAACCCAGACTAAGGTTGATAAGAAGCTTAAGTCAGAGGGTATTTCTCGCCTTGAGATTGGTCGCGAGAAGTTCCTGGAGGCTTGCTGGGATTGGACGCGCGAGTACGGTGGAACCATTGTTTCTCAGATTAAGCGCATGGGCTGCTCCATTGATTTTAATGACGAGAAGTTCACCATGTCTCCTGAGTACACTCAGGCTGTTCGTAAGGTCTTTGTTGACTGGTATCATGACCAGCTTATTTATCGCGGAAAGCGCATCGTAAACTGGTGTCCTCATTGC
The DNA here is from genome assembly GCA_916720465.1 of uncultured Atopobium sp. Lineage (GTDB taxonomy): Bacteria > Actinomycetota > Coriobacteriia > Coriobacteriales > Atopobiaceae > Lancefieldella. Next base: position 2,250 of record CAKARF010000039.1, read on the forward strand.
GAGACTTCTATCTCTGACGATGAGGCAGAGTACGCTGACGAGAAGGGCCATCTTTGGTACCTGCGCTATCCACTCAAAGAGCCTGTTAATGGCGTTGAGTACATTACCGTAGCTACTACTCGTCCAGAGACCATGCTGGGTGATACGGGCGTAGCTGTTTCTCCTCAAGATCCAGAAAAGGCTGATCTTGTTGGAAAGACTGTTATCTTGCCAATTGTTGACAGAGAGATTCCAATCTTCTCTGACTGGCATGTTGATGCAGGCTTTGGTACCGGTTTTGTTAAGGTAACTCCAGCTCATGACCCTAATGACTTTGCTATGGGTCAGACTCATAACCTTGAGCAGATCAACATCTTTGATGAGCACGCTGTTGTTGTTGATGGTTATGGTGAGTTCTCTGGTCTTGATAGGGATCAGGCTCGCGAGGCTATTGTTGCTTGGTTTGAAGAGCATGGCCTGCTTGATCACGTTGAAGACCTTGATCACTCTGTTATGCATTGCTACCGCTGCGGCACAACTCTTGAGCCGTGGCTCTCTGAGCAGTGGTTTGTTGCCGTTGATAAGCTCAAAGAGCCTGCAGCACAGGTAGTTAAAGACGGTCAGGTTACCTTCCACCCAGAGCGTTGGACTCAGACCTACCTCACCTGGATGGAGAATCTCCGTGACTGGAATATCTCCAGGCAGCTTTGGTGGGGTCACCGCATTCCTGTGTTCTACTGCGATGATTGTGGCTGGCAGGATGCTCTTATGGAAGACACTGATGTCTGTCCAAAGTGCGGCGGTCATCATGTTCATCAGGATGAGGATGTTCTGGATACCTGGTTCTCTTCTCAGCTGTGGACTTTTGCTACACAGGGCTGGCCAAATTATCCTGAACAGCTTGAGGGTCACCACCCAACACAGGTCCTGGTAACCGCTCGAGACATCATCGCCCTTTGGGTTGCTCGCATGATTATGAGCTCGCTCTACTTTACCAAAGAGATTCCATTCCACGATGTCTACATCTACGCAACCATTTTGGCTAAGGACGGCAGCCGTATGTCCAAGTCAAAGGGTAACGGCGTAGATCCTATGGACTTGATTGCTAAGTATGGTGCAGACGCAATGCGTTACAACCTGCTTACGCTTATTACCAACAACCAGGACGTCAAGTTTGATGCTGTTCTTGATAAGAAGACTCGTGAGCTTATTGAGTCTCCAAGAACCGACCAGGCACGTTCATTTGTTACTAAGATTTGGAATGCAAGCCGTTTTGTTCAGATGAACCTTGACGGCTACACTGCCGGCATGCCAAAGGCAGAAACGCCAGAAGATGCATGGATGTTCTCTCGCCTTGCTAAGGTTGTTGCAGAGACAACTGAGCAGCTTGAGACCTATGGCTTTGGTGAGTACGCTCGCAACATTCAGTCCTTCTTCTGGAATGATGTCTGCGACTGGTACATTGAGCTTTGCAAGGGCAGACTTCTGGACGGAACTTCTGAGGAGCGCCTGCAGGTTCAGCGTAACCTTGTCTTTGTCCTGGACGTCAGCATGAGGCTTTTGCACCCTGCCATGCCATTTGTTACCGAGAGCGTTTGGGATGCCCTTCCTGCATCTGGTCTTTTGAGCCATGATGCAGAGTTCTTGATGATCTCTGAGTGGCCAGACCCACAGAAACTTGCAAACTTTGTTGACGAGGCAGCTGAGCATAACTTCTCGCTTGCTAAGACTGTTGTTTCTGCTGTTCGTTCTTCTCGCGCTCGTTACAGGCTGTCACCAAAGACAGACCTTGCTGTTGTGGTTAAAGCTCCAGCACAGGACGCTGCAGCGCTGAAGGAGCAGGCAGCCTTCATCCAGAACGTTGGTCGCGTAAGCTCGCTTGAGGTTGCCGAGGCTCCTCAGAAGCCTGCTGGTTCTGTCTCTGTCACCGACGCTGGCCTTGAAATGTACGTTGTTCTTGGTGAGCTTGTTGACCTTGCTGCTGAGGCTAAACGTCTTCAGAAGGACCTTGAGTCCGCAAAGAAGGAGCTTTCTGGTGTGGAGCGTACCTTTGCTAACGAGGGCTTTGTTGCTAAGGCAGCGCCTGAAGTTATCGAGAAGAAACGTGCACGCGCAGAAGAACTTACTACGCTTGTTGCTCAGCTAGAGCAGCAGATTGCTGACTTCTCATAGGTAAAACATGATGCGGTGTAACAGCCGTATCTTGTGTTTAGTACGTGCAAACAGTCCACTTTAGGTTAGGAACAACATGTCTGAGATTAAATCCGATATCGAGATTGCTCAATCATCCGAGATGCTTCCCATCTTTGAGGTGGCAAAGCGCGCGGGTATTCCAGAGGATCTTCTGGAGCCTTATGGTCGCTATAAGGCAAAGCTTGATGCACGTGCTCTGGCAGATAAGCCTCTTCGCGGCAAGCTTGTGCTGGTAACCGCCATTAACCCAACGCCAGCAGGCGAGGGAAAGACTACTACCTCGGTAGGTTTGGCGGATGCCTTGACCAGCCTGGGACAGTCTGCCATGTTGGCCCTTAGAGAGCCTTCTTTGGGTCCTGTCTTTGGCGTCAAGGGCGGTGCTGCAGGTGGCGGCTATGCCCAGGTAGTTCCTATGGAGGACATCAACCTTCACTTTACCGGAGACTTCCACGCCATCGGCGCTGCAAACAACCTCTGCGCCGCCATGCTGGATAACCACATCAAGCAGGGTAATAGCCTCAACATTGATCCACGCCGCGTGGTGTGGAAACGCTGCGTTGACATGAACGATCGCCAGCTCAGAAATGTTGTTGACGGCCTTGGTGGTATTGCTGACGGAATGCCAAGACAAGACGGCTTTGATATTACGGTTGCTTCCGAGGTCATGGCTGTATTCTGCCTTGCTTCCGGCATCAAAGACCTTAAAGAGCGCCTGGGTAGAATGGTTGTTGCCTATACCTATGACCGCAAGCCTGTTACCGTCAGCGATATCCATGCCGAGGGCGCTATGACAGCGCTGCTCAAAGATGCTATTCAGCCTAACTTAGTCCAGACGCTTGAGCACACACCTGCTCTTGTTCACGGTGGACCTTTTGCCAACATTGCTCACGGTTGCAATACGGTTGAGGCAACAAAAACCGCTCTTCGTCTTGCAGATTACGTTGTTACTGAGGCCGGCTTTGGTGCAGACCTTGGTGCCGAGAAGTTCTTGGACATCAAGTGCAGAGCTACAGGTCTTGCTCCCTCAGCTGTTGTTCTGGTGGCAACCGTTCGTGCACTTAAGTACAACGGAGGCGTTGCCAAAGCAGACCTTAACCAGCAAAACGTTGAGGCGCTTAAAGAGGGCATTCCTAACCTGCTTCGCCACGTTGACAACATCCAAACGGTCTACGGTCTTCCTGTAGTTGTTGCCATCAATGCATTCCCAACAGACACTTCTGAAGAGCTTGCTCTGGTAGAGGAGGAGTGCAAGAAGCGTGGCGTAAATGTTGTCCTGTCTGAGGTTTGGGCAAAAGGTGGAAAGGGTGGTCAAGCTTTGGCAGAAGAGGTCATGCGCCTCTGTCAGACTGAGTCTAAACTCACCTTTGCATACGATGTCAAAGAGTCTTTGAAGCAGAAGATTACTGACATTGCTACCAAGATTTACCACGCTGATGGCGTTGAATTTGCTCCAAGTGCCGCCAAGCAGCTTCAGCAGCTTGAAGAGCTTGGCTTTGGTGAGCTTCCTATTTGTATGGCAAAAACTCAGTACTCATTTACTGATGATCAGACTAAATTGGGTGCTCCAGAAAACTTTAAGATTACCGTGCGAGAAGTTCGTGTTTCTGCAGGTGCTGGCTTTGTGGTCTGCCTTACGGGCTCTATCATGACCATGCCAGGACTTCCAAAGGTTCCTGCTGCAGAGCACATTGATGTTCTTGATGATGGAAGAATTGTGGGTCTTTTCTAATGTCTTATCCCTCTTCACCAGAAGAAGTAGCGTTTACAACCTATAGCGCAGACTCTTATGCCCAGCATCTTGCTGCTAAAGAGCCTATTCCTGGTGGTGGTAGTGCCGCTGCCTATGTAGGAGCACTCGCAGTATCTTTGGCTTCAATGGCTGGTGTGTATGCACAAGGAAAACCTGCCTATGCTCAGCATGAAGACGATCTTGCAAAATACATTGCTCGAGCTGGAGCGCTTCGCCAAGATTTCATGGAGCTTATGAACGAAGACTCTCGCCAGTTCCTGCTGGTGTCAAGTGCGTTTAGCGTGCCCAAGGAAGATCCAAAACGTGCAGAAATTGTTGAGGATGCCCTTAAAGAGGCAGCTCAGCCGCCACTAAAGGTTATGAGAAAAGTATGCGAGTCCATTGAACTTCTCGAAGAGATGCTTATTAAGGGCTCCCGTATGCTTTTGTCTGATGTGGGTTGCGGTGCTGCTCTTGCACGTGGTGCTTTGATTGCGGCTTCTCATACGTTGTTTGTAAACACTCGTTCTATGCATGATACGGTGTACGCTCAAACGCTGCTTGATGAGGCGGATAAGCTTCTAGACACCTATGTATCACGAGCCGACGCCGTAAGTGATGCGGTGAGCACACAGCTAAGACAGGAGGCATAACATGAGCTCAGAGACTACTTCACAGGAGCTTCGTGGCGCTCCTGTTGCCAAGGCGATAACTGAAGAACTTGCTGCTCAAGTTCAGGAGCTCCGTGCACAAGGGGTGACTCCTAAGCTGGTTATTGTTCGCATTGGACAGAAAAGCGATGACCTTACTTATGAGCGCGCAGCATATGCGCGCGCAGAGAAGGTGGGCTTTGAAGTTGAGACCATTGAGCTTCCAGAAGACGCCACTCAAGAGCAGGTAAATCGTGCGTTTGATCAGGTTTCCGCTGATACATTAGTATATGGTTGTCTGCCTATGCGTCCATTTCCTGCTGGAATTGATGAGCACGAAGCACTTCAGCATCTAGCTCCAGAAAAAGATGTTGATTGTGCAACTGATTCCATGTTGTTGGCAACACTTTGTGGAACTCCTGGTGCTCTAGGACCTTGCACTGCAGAGGCAGTTCTTGCGCTTCTCGATTTCTACCAGGTACCTCTTGAGGGAGTGCCTGTTGCAGTTGTTGGTCGCTCTAACGTTATTGGTCGTCCGGTAGCTGCGCTTTTAATCGCCAGAAACGCTACAGTAACGGTGTGTCACAGCAAAACTAAAGACCTTGCTGCTACGCTTAAGCAGGCAGATGTTGTGGTTGTGGCTGCAGGTCGTGCGCACCTTATTGGGGCTGACTTCGTAAGAGCTGGTCAGATCATCGTTGACGTAGGTATTAACTGGGATGAAGCAACTCAAAAGCTTGTTGGCGACGTCAATACAGAGCAGGTAGCACCTTTGGTGAGCGCTTATACTCCCGTTCCTGGCGGTGTAGGCAGCGTGACTACGGCAATTCTTGCTCGTCATGTTGTTGCTGCAGCTCAAAGAAAGCTTGCGTAAGAATGAAAGGTAGGTTGCCCCGTGGCAGCAAAGAATAACTATAAAGAGCTTGACCAAGAGCGCGTAAAAGCCGCAGTTAAGGAGTTCTTGCTTGCTATTGGCGAGGATCCAGAGCGAGAAGGTCTGCTAGATACACCAGACCGCGTTGCTCGTGCTTGCGTGGAGCTCTTTGGTGGCATGCAGGAAGACCCTGCAGCTCACCTGCGTAAGCAGTTCCACGAAGAGGGCAATAAAGAGATGGTTATTGTCCGCGACATTCCTTTCTCGTCTACCT
>CAKARF010000040.1 GCA_916720465.1 uncultured Atopobium sp.
TGAAGGTTGTAATTGCTTCAGATATTCACGGCGCTGCCGACTATTGCGAGAAGCTTATGCAGGTCATAGAGGAGGAGCAGCCAAAGTACGTCTTGCTTCTTGGAGATTTGCTCTATCACGGTCCTCGCAACGATCTTCCTGCAGATTATGCACCAAAGCGCGTCATTGAGATGCTGAATAGTATTTCCGATAAGGTCATTGCGGTCCGCGGAAATTGCGAGGCAGAGGTTGACCAGATGGTTCTGGATTTCCCTTGCATGGCTGATTACAACATCTTGTTTGATAAAGATCCAAAGACGGGTAAGCAGTTCACTATCTTCTTTACTCACGGTCACGTCTTTGGCCCTGGTATTCATAACAGCGTTGATAAATGGCCTCAGACGCCAAGTATGGACGCGTTTGTGTACGGCCATACGCACAGAAAAGTTAACATGCAGAGCGCTGACCACCCAGAGGTCACCGTGTTTAATCCAGGTTCTGTAGGCATTCCAAAGGACGGCACGCACAGCTGCGGAATCTACGAGGACGGCGAGTTTAGGCACGTTATCCTGGGCGAGTAGCTGTCGAGCAGTCGGCGAGCGGCCGGCGGACGGTTGCCGAGCAGCAACCAAGCTGCGTTGCGCCACATGTTGCGTGCCGCGAGCTCATTCATTTACGCAAACAGAATGGCGAGAAGATCGATTGGTCTTCTCGCCTTATTTTGTGGAGGGTGAGTATTACAAGAATAAATGACAAGAAATATGTATAGAATTGCAAGCAATGTTCGTTGATAAAAACTAATTGAAAAAATAATGAACCTTTTGGAGAACTCTCTCGTCTTAGTAAGGGACAAGGAAAATCCTCAACAAAAGGAGTTCAAATGAAGTGCATTCAGTGTGGTCAAGAATTAGAAGAGGGCGCAAAGTTTTGCTACTCGTGTGGAGCAAAGGTGCAGAATACCTTTTGCAGTCAGTGCGGAGCTGAAATGCCTCGTGATGCAAAATTTTGTGGTTCCTGTGGAAGTAAAACCAGCAATGATTCCTCACTTTCAACTTCAGACAAATATGCGATTGAAACCTCGTTATCCGAGAGCGGCAGAAAGCTTGTAAACGAGCTAAAAAAACAAACTTCTGAGTTTACTTACGGGACACAAAGTAAGTTCCAAGATATTCAGGCTCAGATTTCAGAACGATCTAAAGATACATTACATTACCTGAATAAGGCATATCTATTTAGTGCAATTGGTATGTTTTTGTCTCCACTTCTGCCTTTTATGCAGGTTAAAGGTTTAGCGAATCGCATATACAATTTTGTAGTTGTTATAGAAGGGTCAAATACACAAGTGCTTGATGGTGCATTTTATATGGCAATTGCAGCAGTGGCCTTACTGTTTTGGTATAAGAATAAAAAACTAGGTATGTTAGTTTGTTCTTTGGCGACAATTGTGCTGTTTGCAATTTTTACGGTGAATTTGATTAATCAAGTTATTGCTAGTTTTAGAGGACAAAACGCAGTTTACCTGGAGTGGCAAATCGGCTTTTATCTAGTGATGATTTCAGTCACCATTTTTATTTTTTCTGGAATTTTCTACTATCTGTTATCTAAGAAAGCACAGAAGTCTGCTTAGTTTACAAATAAGTAGATCAAATAGGAGGATAAGCGCCAAATGAAAATGTATTGCTTGAACTGCAGTAAACTCTACGACTCTTCTGACAAGTTTTGTCACATCTGTGGAAACAAGCTTGAAGATGAACTGGGCTGTTATGCCGTTCAGTTTCTCAAAGGCGATCAAAATGCTGTCGAGAAAATCTATAGATGTACTGAAGGCTGGGTAAGGGCATTAGTTTGCCAAAGCCTTAGAGGAGCAGATGTTGAAGATTGCATGCAAGAGCTCTATCTGCGTGCTTTTAAAAACATGAATCAGTTCAAGGGTCAGCCTGCAGCTTTTAGAGGTTGGTTTAATACAGTTGTTAAGTCGGGCATTATTGATTACGTCAGAAGTCAAAAGAAAACTTGGGATCATCAAGCTGAAAAGACAGATGATACTGAAGACGAGTTCTTTGATATTGCTGATGAAAGCATAGAGCTTAATCCTGAAGCACGACTGGACAAAAAAGAAGCTTATAACCTTATGGATGTACTGCTCAATGAGCTTACAGAAGAGCAGCGTCTTTGTATTGAACTTTTCTACATTGAAAACAAAAAGCAAAAAGAAATTGCTGAGTATCTCAATATTCCTTTAGGAACGGTTAAATCAAGACTTTTTAGTAGCAAAGAAATTCTTCAGACAAAGATTCGTGAGATGGAGAAAAAGCAAGGTATTTGCCTGTTTGGTATGTCTCCTATTTGGTACTTTATGTGGCTTGCGCATGGAGAAAACTCCGACACAATTATGGCAGAGACGCTTTCAAAGATTTCTCAGCTCCTTACAACTTCTGGAGCTGGTGCAGCACAAGTAGCAGGAAAAGCCGCAGCTAAAGGCAATGCACTAGCTGCAAAGACTGCCTCATCTGCAGGCGCTAAGGCAGCTGCTACAAAGGCAGCAGGATTAGGAGCTAAATCACTTGCTACAAAAATTGCTATTGGAGTAGTCACGCTATCTTTTGTAGGAGCAGGCATAGCTTACTCTGCTGGAGTATTTAGTCCTTCTCAACAAAAGAGCCAAGAGACTGAGGTGAGCACTCAAGAAACAAATAACAAAGAGGAAGACGCACCAGAAGTAGACCCAGTTAAAAAGGCAATGTACGAGCAATACAGTGATATTATTGATAATGCCTCAAGTTACGACTTTGGAAGCGTTCCATCAAATGATCAGCGCACCTATCAGTATGCCTTAGTGTATATGGACAGCGCTAATCCTGATATCCCTCAACTTCTTTTAAAGACGCAGTCAAATAATAACGGCATAAACAATGTCAAGATTTTTAGTTTTGATAAGGACACAAAGCAAGCTTATGAAGTCCAAAATACAAAGGGCATTATAGAGGGTGTTGCAGGTGCAGGTGGCTTTAGAGGTTCTTTGACAGTAGATAGTGATAAAAACGGGTTAATTGCAATAAGTTGGTCTTCAGGTTCTGGCAGTGGATTCGGTTACAGATATACACTTTCTGGTCAAGATGCAATCTCAACTAAAGAATGGGAGGGCACTATTACAGATCTTCCTGATGATATGAAGGGAGAAGAAATCACTTGGTCTGACAGTCGGGATAGGACGCCCATTGCGCAAGCTTTCTCAGATGTTTCAATTTTTGATAAAAAGCAAATAACGGTTCAGGGAAGACTTAGATATCTGACACTGCAAGAGATTCTTGACTTGCAGGGAATGCAATATCCTGGGCAAATGGACTTTACAGAGCGTGAATACGTCTTTGTCTTGGATAAAAAACAGGATGTTGCGGGACTTACGGGCGATTATGGTGAATATAGAATTCGTCGTAGGGACATAATCCAAGTTGAACCTCAAGAAAACCTAGATCAGTATTTGGATAAAGATATAAAGATGACGTATTCGGTTGAAGGTACCTATTTCCCAACAGATGCGCGTATTCCAGCCGGCGGACCTGTTGTCAAAGATGTTACCTTCTCGGAGTAACAATTAGCAGGTTAGTGTAGGAATAATACTATAGCTAGTGTCCATATTGGACGCTGGCTATAGTTCTCTTGTCTCTATTGGATTTGTGTTTACGGCTGGTAGCCTTTTGAGCCCGTTCGTTCAACGAAATCTCTTATTGTCTGGTCAAAGTATCAGTGTTCCAGGTGCTGCTTTCAGAACTGATTGAAACCGTACGGCCGCCATTTGTGGAGGTAAGAGTAAAGGGTTCGCTTCTCTGGCTTACCTGTCCGTTGAAGGTAAGCTGAATGCCCTTCTCGTCACCTGTCCATGAACCTGTTACGTCAGGCTCGCCACCAATTCGCCAAATAACAGTACCATCTTTTTGGATGACTACCTCCATGGACTTACCGTCAGTACCGGTTCCGCTGTAGGTTCCCACCCATCTCTGTGCCTTCTCAAGGTCTTTCTTGTCTTTTTCTTTCTTTTCTTGCTCTTTTTTGGTCTTCTCGGCTACACCAGATTTGAGAGTTTCACCCTTCTTTATCTGGTCGGAAACACGAGAGTGATACGAGTCATATGTTGAATTAGTGCCGGTATCATTGCCCCAGATTTCTTTCTCGTGTTCTATGTCGCCGAGAAGGGCCTGTAGTTCAGCAAGCTTATTTGCCACAGACTTTTGATCCATAGTATTTGCGGTATCTGTATCGTTGAAGCTGTTTGCGGTTAGCCTGCGCTTGTAGTCGGCTTCAAACCAGTTACGAATGCTCTTCTGTCGATCAGAGATTGAACTGTTCAGAATGTTGACGTCTGAGTCATCGGAGCCGTTAGGAAGGCGGAACTGGCCATTTTTCTGGTCGCCGGTGATTTGTTCTTCAATTTCAGCAAGTTTTTCGTATTGATTGAGAAGTTCAACGCGACTGCTATCGCTGCGTGGATCAACATTTACGCTTTCAATTTGCTCTTGATATGAAGCAATTCGTTGTTGAACTGCGTTACGCTGCGCGGCATTGTCTTGGTGGGATTGGAAAACCCAAGCAATGGCCAAAATTCCCGCTACTAGGACGGCTGCAAGCAGGCCAAATGCAACTTTGCGAAGTGCGTCTGAGCCGTCCTTGGTTTGCTTGCGCTCAACAGAGCTAGGTCCACTTGAAACAACGGTGAACTGCGAAGGATCGAAGTGCGAAATTGCAGTTGAATCATAGTCGTCGGCTGTGAAGACGTTGATACGATCCGGATCGTTGATAAAGGTTGTGGGTTCTGCGGCGGCCGCGATAGTAGGGTCAGTGACAGTAGCGGAGTTAGCAACATCGGTAGACGCTTCATCTGGAGTGATGTAAGAGTCATCGATTGGCACCTCGAGAAGCGAGGTTTCTAGTGTAGGTTCTGTGGATTCGGCGAGCGCATCGGGTTTCTCGACGTCTGCAGTGTCCGTAGCATCTGCGACGTCCGAAGGGCGTGCCGTGTCCGCGACGTCCGAAAGCTTCTGTCCGCAGTTAGAACAGAGCTCAGCGTGCTTGTCAACTTCAGCTCCGCAGTTGGGGCAATTCATAGAGTCGCTCCTTAAATCGCCAGTAGTACCCAGCGGCTATTGGTTAAACTGAGTTCCTATTGTAGCGTTATAACAGGAGAAACACCAAAATGTTTTAGTCTTGAGGGCATCTGAGCGCATTGAGAGTGAAGTGAGGTGGCTCTGCGCCGCGCTTTTGAGCGAAGGATTAGAGCAAAGAAACACCTGCCTCTGCACAGATTTCCTCGGTCTTCTTGTCCCAGATAGACGCCTGCACCTCTCCGACGTGCGCTTTTTCTAGCAGCAGCATGCAAAGACGGCTCTGGCCAATGCCGCCGCCAATGGTAAAAGGCAGCTCGCCGTCAATGAGCATCTTGTGGAACGGCAGCTCAAGGCGGTCTTCACATCCAGCGATTGCCAGCTGCGACTTAAGCGCCTCAGCGTCAACGCGAATGCCCATGCTGCTAATCTCAATCGCAGAGTCCAGGGTCTCATCCCAGAACAACAGGTCACCGTTGAGCGACCAGTCGTCGTAGTCGGGAGACCTGAAGTCGTGAGGCTGTCCAGAGTTCAGAGTGCCGCCAATACCCACGATAAAGGTTGTTGGATGCTCGCGAACAAACAGATTTTCTCGCTGTTTTGGCGTTTGAGTGGGGTAGAGGTCCTCCAGCTCCTGCGAGGTCACAAAGGTAACTTCGCGGCTGAGCTGCGTGTTGAGCTGCGGATAGTGCCATTTGAGCTCATCAAGGGTTCCGCAGATTGCCTCGACAATGCGGCAGACGGCATCTTCCAGCGTATCGGTATTGCGCTCGTCCTGCGTAATGATGCGCTCCCAATCCCACTGGTCTACGTAAATGGAGTGCAGGTTATCGGGCTGTTCGTCGCGGCGGATAGCGTTCATGTCACAGACCAGGCCGCGGCCGATGGCAAAGTTGTAGCGCCAGAGTGCATAACGCTTCCACTTAGCAAGCGACTGAACTACCTCGGCGTTCTTGCCAACGTTTGGCAGGTCAAAGGCAACCGGATGCTCGACGCCATTGAGGTTGTCATTCATGCCGGTAAGCGGGTCAACAATCAGCGGAGCAGTGACGCGCGACAGCTTCAGTGCAGCGCACAGTTTGGTCAGAAACACATTCTTGACCTGCTCAATTGCTTTCTGTGTATCGTAAAGCGAAAGGCTTGAACGGTAGCCCTCTGGAATCTTGGTCATGTGGTCTCCTTGGAAGAGAGCTCTAAAAATTTGATTGCGCTGATTTTGCCGTCTTTCTTTAACCCTTTGGCGAGAAACCCGTGTGATTTAACCGTTTTGTCAAAAAGAGTGAAATATACCTGAGGTTATATCAGTGTTTTTAAGAGACAATTTATATTTATGAAGATGTCCATTTGAATACATAGCAACTAGACATACCTATTTATAATCTAAACAAATATGTGCATTAAATGAATACTATATTCTCATATCAAATATATATATATATATATATATATATATATATCCTTTAAGGGCAATGAATATGTCTAATTCTCAGAAAAGATAGCAATTAGATGCATAAAGAACTTGTGAATTGATATTAGTGTGTAATGGTTTGCAATGTAAGTAAACCATAGAAGATAGATAAGAGCGGGATATTTGCTCTAAAAAGAAAGGAACGGGCATGTCAAAGTTTTTTCGTGAAGAGACTAAAAGACGCATTGTTGTTTGTGTAACCGCAGCAACTATTGCAACTTCGTCACTTGTTGCTGGAGTGACCCCTGTATTTGCTGAGACTTCATCAGATGCAGCTACTACCACAGTTGAGGCTCCAGTCGCATCAACCGCTGATCCAACATCCTCAACATTCACCTTTACCCAGGGCAACATTCCAGGTGCTCGCGAGAACGTACCTAGCGACAAATTTGCTACACAGTTCGTAAGTGACGTTTCTCTCAATGGTACTAAATTTATCGGTGACTCTGGCGCACAGGTAACCGCTCCATCAGGTCTTACTGACCCAGATGGTCATACTGTTGTCAAGTGGATGACTGAGGACGGTAGTGACGAGATGGCACCAGGTGAGACTCGTGAGATTGACACGCTTAACGTCGAAACGTTCCACGCAGTCTGGCAGCCAAAAGATGGCAATGCCGATGTTCAGTATCGACTCGTCATTGATGCTAACGGCGGTCACTTCGAGGGCGGTGTCCACGAAATGTATGAGCGCAACGACTTCCTCCCAGCAAATATGCATAACGTTAGGGCTGCTTCCAAGGTCACTCGTGACGGCTATACTCTTGTTGGTTTTTCGAGGAATAAAAACGACGTTACTGCTCCAGCTAGTACGTTAACAACACCAATAAGCATTCGTGATGCAGAGCACGTTCCAGGTCACTCCACCGCCGAAGCACTCCCAGGCAAGACTGATGAGGTCTATACCCTCTATGCAATTTGGCGATCAAATACCGAGACCCCTGCAGACCCATCAACCCCTGCAGACCCATCTAACCCTGCAGACCCATCAACCCCTGCAGACCCATCTAACCCTGCAGACCCATCAACCCCTGCAGACCCATCAACCCCTGCAGACCCATCAACCCCTGCAGACCCATCAACC
>CAKARF010000041.1 GCA_916720465.1 uncultured Atopobium sp.
CCGTGGTGTTTGTGCCGTCAAGAGTATTATTTGATTGCATTTTTGTCCTTCTCCAACTCTTCTAAGTTATCTGCGGTATCTTAGAAGAAATACGTTTACTAGAGTTTACCCTATGGGAGACTTATCTGAAGGAGCGGAAATGACACGTGAAGAGCTCAAAAAGCTTCATGTAGCAGTTGTTTCAGGCGGTTGGTCAGACGAGCACGAGATTGCTATGGAGTCTGGCAAGCAGTGTGCAGCAGCACTTAAAGAGGCTGGCTTTACCAGTGTTGACCTGCTTGATGTTGCAGAAAAAGACTTTGTAGTTACCCTTGCTCAGGGTGGTTATGACGTCGTATACGTTGCTATGCACGGTCGTTTTGGCGAGGATGGCTGCATCCAGGGTCTTCTCGAGATTCTGCACATTCCTTACACGTTTTCTGGCGTTCTTGCGTCTGCTATGGGAACTGAAAAAGAGCTGTCAAAGCTTATGTATAGGCAGGCAGGAGTTCCAACGCCTAAGGGAATTGACGTTCCTGCAGGTACCGTCTTTACAGATGAGCAGGTAGACAAGCTTATTGAGGACCTCGGACTCCCTATGTTTGTAAAGCCTTCTGGCAACGGCTCCAGCTATGGCGTCACACGCGTCACATCGCGAGAAGAGCTTCCTGCTGCACTAGAACTTGCAGGTGAACAGGGTGAGCGTATTCTGATTGAGGAAAGCATTGCGGGAACAGAGATTACCGTTCCTGTTATTGGCAACGAGAATCCAACCGCTCTACCAATCGTTGAAATTGTTACCGGTGATGAGTTCTACAGCATTAAGACAAAATACGAGCCCGCATCCCTGCACCATGTAATTCCCGCTCGTCTTGAGCCTGCAGTGTACGCACGCGCTCAGGAGCTGGCAATTAAGGCTCACAATGCACTTGGTTGCCGCGGCGTTTCTCGTAGTGACTTTATTGTTACGGAAGACGGCGTGCCAGTGGTACTGGAGACAAATACCATTCCTGGCATGACCGCACGTTCTTTGTTGCCCGATTCTGCTCGTACCGGTGGCATTGATTTCCCTGAGCTCTGCACTCGCTTTATTGAGTTTGCGCTTGAGGATTGTCAGTAGATTTGTAGGTTATGACCAGCACTAAAAGCGCTACGCAAAAACTAGAAGAACTCATTCTTCCCGGTACTCCCTCTGCGGTTCGCAAAAAATATTTGGAGCTTGCAGAGAGGGCGGAGCATGAGTCGTTTGACGTCTTAGAGGACGACATTGTTGTTTTGGATACCGAGACAACAGGTCTGTCCTTTAAGAAATGCTCACTTATTGAGATTTCTGCTGCTAAATTGAGCGGCAGAGAGATTGTGGAGCGCTTTCAGACGTTTGTTGACCCGGGGTGCTCAATTCCCGAAGAAATTACAGCCCTGACCTCAATTACCGACGAAGACGTTAAAGGCGCGCCAAGTGCAAAAGAAGCTGTTGCTGCCCTTGCAGAGTTTGTTGGCGGACTTCCAGTTCTGGCACATAACGCCACCTTTGACCGCACGTTTATTGAACGGGTACCTGGTGGAACTTCAGTCTCTGATACCTGGATTGACACGCTATCGCTTTCTCGCATAGCTCTGCCTCGACTTTCTTCGCATAAACTTTCCAGCATGGCCGAAGCATTTGGCACCATGAAGGTTACGCACCGCGCAAGTGACGACGTAGACGCTCTTTGCGGCATGTGGCGTATCTTGCTTTTAGGACTTATGAATCTGCCCCGCGGGCTTCTCGCCAAATTGGCGTCAATGCACGATGGAGTGGAGTGGACATTTAGGCCTATCTTCTCGTATTTGTCAAAGTTGAAAGAAGAAGAGGCTGTTCAGCGCGGCGTTGCAAAAGAAGACGCAACAGGAGCCGAGCTTGCAGACGCGGAGATTTCGGGCACGTTCTTCTCGCTCAAGGACATTCGCAGCCAGCTTGTTGTCGACATAAAAGCAAAGGCGAGAAGGGATGCGGATGACCCAGAGACGCCTGCTATGCTGCCGATTTCTAAGGACGAGATTCATCGGGCATTTACTAAGCCGGGCGTTGTCTCACAGATGTACGACAAATTTGAGACGCGTAGCGAGCAGGTAAGCATGTCCGTTGAGGTCAGAAATGCGCTGGTCACTTCTTCGCATAGAGAGCTTGAAGCCGGAACTGGTATTGGCAAGTCGATTGCATACCTACTGCCTGAGGTGCTCTTTGCGCAGAAAAACGATGTTACGGTAGGCATTGCTACAAAGACAAACGCACTGACCGATCAGCTTGTTGCGCACGATCTTCCAGCGCTTGCGAAGGCGCTTCCTAATGGATTGAGTTTCTGCAGCTTAAAGGGTTACGAGCACTATCCGTGCTTGCATCGCGTTGATAGAGCCGCTCTTGAAGAGCTGCCACTGACGCTCATCGACCAAGAAGGCCGCTCTAGCAACAGTGTTGCCTCAGATATGCTGACCGCAATTGCCGTGATTTATGCATACGCATGCCAGTCGGCTGATGGTGATTTGGATGCGCTGGGTATTCGTTGGCGTTCAGTTCCACGCGAGATGGTAACTATCAAGGCCGCAGAGTGTCTGCGCTCCAAGTGCCCATATTACCCTCACGAGTGCTTTGTTCATGGAGCTCGTAAACGCGCGGGATCTTCAGATGTCGTGGTGACCAACCATTCTCTGTTGCTTAGAAACGTTGCTGCTGACGGAAAAATTCTGCCACCTATCAGGCATTGGGTAATTGACGAGGCCCATGGATTTGAAGCTGAAGCTCGCCGTCAGTGGGCAGTAGAGATCTCCGCCAAGGAAATGCGAAACGGCTTTGAGTTGCTTGGAGGCATCAAGTCTGGCGCTATCCACGCCGCTATGGTGGGCGCTGCCAACCTTGAGGACTCTACGCTGCTTACCGGGCTTCTCACGCGCTCTGCCGCCGCAGTTCAGCGAGCCATGGCGGCAATGGGCAACCTTATGGCTACTGTGCATGAGCTGGCTCCGTTAGCTAAAAGCGATGGTGGTTATAACTCCCTTCAGCTTTGGATTAACGATGAAGTAAGAGAAACAGAGGAATGGAAAGAAGTCTTAGAGACCGCTTCCATCGCTCTTTCTGCTCTTGAAGAAGCTGCTCTTCGAATAGGAAAAGCCACCGATGCGCTTGTCGCATCAGCACCAAACCTTGCAAGTAACTTGAGTGATGCTGGGGTGTTCCTGAGCACCCTTCTGGATTCACTGAAGCTCATCTGTGAGGGAACGGATAAGAGCTACGTCTATTCAGCCAAGCTGACCCGATTGAAACGCGACATTGGCTCTGAGGCCCTTATGGCCGAAAAGCTTGATATTGGAGCAGAGCTGGCAGAGAAGTGGTTGCCGGAGACGCATTCTGTTGTGTTTACCTCAGCAACCATTGCTGTTGGAGATGATTTCTCTCATTTTGAGCACGCCGTTGGCCTGGATAGAGGCTCCTTTGAGCACAAGAGCCTGCACTTAGAGTCAAGCTTTGACTACGAGAACCACATGGGCGTCTTTGTGGCCGAGGATATGCCTGCGCCAACTGATCAGGGCTACTTAGACGCTCTGGAAAAGCTGCTGTACGACGTACACGTTCAGATGGGCGGCTCGGTGCTAACGCTCTTCACTAACAGACGCGATATGGAGCGCCTCTATGAAGCGTTGGAGCCACGCTTGAGTGAGCAGGGCCTTAATCTTGCCTGCCAGGAGCGCTCGTCCTCTGCTCGACGTGTTCGTGAAAAGTTCCTAGCCGAAAAGAACCTCTCGCTGTTTGCTCTTAAATCGTTCTGGGAAGGCTTTGATGCTGCGGGAGACACGCTTAGGTGCGTAGTAATTCCTAAGCTTCCGTTTGCAAGCCCTAATGAACCGCTGGTCAAAGAGCGTGAAGCGCGAGAAGATCGTGCGTGGTGGCGTTATTCTCTGCCAGAGGCGGTAATTGCAACAAAGCAAGCTGCTGGTCGCCTTATTAGAAGTGCTGATGATAAGGGCGTTTTGGTGCTTGCCGATTCCAGGCTAGTATCCAAGCGATATGGCAGCTCGTTCTTGAAATCGCTGCCTAACAAGAACTACCAGCGCGTCTTGACAAAGGACATCTCCGAGCAAATTGCCAAGTGGCGAGAAGAACACGACGCGTAGCAGGGCTGCAATCACCTGATTGGCTTAGAGCTGCTCTTCTGCAGCAAGCAAAGACGCAGCGTAAGTGCGCATTGCGTGTATCACGGCCTTGTCTTTGGTTGTTACTTTTCCCTTAAGGGCAAGCAATCGCTGTAGCAGCCACGTTCCGCCGTAGTAGGGGATAGTTGCTTTAATTTCTACAGCATTGCGCTGGTTTCCAACTGTTTTAAGTCCTGGCCACGAATAGTGCGTAAGAGCACTTTTATCAAAGAAGGTAAGCTCTACCAGCTGAGACTTTTCTTGCACAGCAGAATCTCGCACAAGTTCCGCAAGCTTTCTGTGCTCAAATAAAGCGGATTGCGCTTCAATGCAGCTCATTCGATTGACCCTAAAGACCCTTTGCTGCTCTAGGTTTAAATCAACCCCCTCGATAAGCCACCCATTTTCTCCGTATGACAGCTTATAGGGAAGAACCTCTCTCTGGCTAATTGCAGCATCTCTATCACCGTGAGCTTCTGCAACAGACTCCTCAGAGCGATAGTCAAATGAAATAACTTGAGACTCTGCAATTGCATTTGAACAGGTGAGGAACGCATCTACTTCTTTAGAGTGACTTTTGGAGACAAGAGAGACTGAGGACCCGTCCGGTGAAGAGCTTCTTGTATATGGAGGTTTCAAGAGGCTCCAAAATACACTTTCTTGGGGCAAAGCAAGAGCGATAAAAGCCTCTTTAAGTGCCAAGGTTTCTTCATCCGTTAAGACAAGCCTGCGAGCAGTAAAGGGAGACTCTCCGACAAGTGTCAGAGTATCTTGGTCTCCCGTAAGCGGGAGGGGAAGATAGCCATTCTCGTCCGTGAGCTGCAAAAGCTCCATCAGAATAGCAGCCTCTTCAGAGGAGATGCCAAATCGCGACTGAACCGCGCTTAGCTCAACTGCGTCAAAAGACTCCCTCAATGCAGAAGCAAGCAGTATGAGCTTATAGACAGCTGACGATATGTTTTTTCTTCCAAAAGAGGTGTTTTTAACAGCCATTGGCAACCTCGCTTAAAGACTCTTTCCACTTTGCGAGAAGAGACTCCGGAGACCTTGGAATTAATCCATGAGCAAGAATCCAAGACAAAGCGGTGTCTTCATGAGCGTAAGTAACGGTCCACAGAGCGCCATGAGAGAAGAGTTCGATATCCCCTTGACCTTGCGAGAAATGCTCAAATGCAGCAAGTATGTTTTTGGGGACAAACGCAGTAAGAACGCCAGCCTGCAATCCGAGCTGGAAATCAAGGAGTTTATAGTCTTTTGAATCAAACTCTTCTGGTATGGAGAAGGACTCATTTTTAAGAATCGCAGCATCTAAAACACGGTCAATACGAAAAGTTTTGATGGAAACGCTCTCAGTACCGGATGAAAAATCTTGGGCCACAAAGTATAGAAGTCCCTGTGAAACAAAGAAATCCAGAACGCCCAGATGCTTTTGTTTAACCAGGTCCTGTGAATTTGTATAGGTGACGTTTACCAGTTGTTTAGAGCTGAGTGATTCGTATAGAACAGAAAAGACTTTGCTTTGGGAAGAAGTGCTGAGTTTTTTGCTGTCTGGTTTACCTGAGTCCGAGGAATAAAAGTTACCCACAATTTTAGAGAGCGCGTTTCTCAATTTCTCTTGGTACACAAAAGTTGTATCAGTGAGAATTGCACTGCAGATTACAAGCAGCTGATTGGCATCTTCAGGGCTTAAGTCGTACGAGGAATCAAAGAAATTCGAGTCCGAAAGATAGAATGACTTTTCTTTTCCCGTTTTTACCTCTGTAATTGCAAATCCAAGCTGTTTCAAAACAGCGCGATCTCTTGAAAAAGTTCTTAAAGCAGAATCGGTAGATAAATCTGAGTAAATTGCCGTATATATTTCTGCCGAGGGTAGAGGTCCCTTTTGAAGAAGCAGCATAAATAGCGAGAAAATCCTCCAAGCACCCAGTTCATTATTACCTAGAGTTTGATCATTTGGAGCCATATCCACCTCCCGCTTTTTGCTAGTTGAACTCAAATCTCTCTAAACATATACGAAAGTTTTTGATATTTAGTGCAGAATTTCTAAATTTGGACGTAAAAATACACTTTAACAGCTACATTTCGATATAAGACGTATACTAATGACGTATGTTTGAAACCTGTCAGAAGACATGCCAACGAAGGACGCAGTATGGCCATTACACATGACTATGTTGACTATCTAGACGAGCAGATTGATATTGCTCCTGCCGGTAGCCAAGAGGAGCTTCAGGCTGCTCAAAGCATTGCTGAAGAAATGAAACTTCACGGGCTTGAGGCAACCATTGAAGAATTTGATGCTAAGTCTATTAAGAGTCTTGGTTATTCAATCTATTTAATCCTCCTCTTCATTGGCGTTATTTTTGCAGGCACTGGCAATGCAGCACTTATTGCTTTTGGCGTTTTGCTTGTTGCTGGCTTTGGTGCTCTTACTTGTCTCAAATACTTTGGTAATGACATCCTTGGTTCATTTGGATCTTCCATCAGAAGCCAGAACGTTGTCGCTAAGCACGAGGCCACTGGAGAGCTTGTTGCAAAGGGCAACCGTCCAATCGTCATCGTTGCTCACTATGACTCCCCACATACAAACTTCCTTGTTGAGTCTCCTGTAGCAAAGTACGTGCCTCTTGCACAGAAGTATTCGCGTTGGTGCGTAGTTGCAGTGTTTGTTGCTACATTTGTTCAGATTCTTCGCTTCCTTCCTGATCCAGTCCGTGTCCTTTTCTGGATTGTTGGTATTCTTGCAGCTCTTCCATTTGTTGCTCTTTCTGTTGCAACTATTGCAGAGCGTTTTGCACCTTGTACCATTGGCGCAAACAATAACAAGTCTTCAGTTGCAGCTCTTCTTGGTATTCTCGAGAATGTCCGTCCTACTGGTCATCGACCCGAGGTTGTTCATCATTTTGCAGGAGATGCAGCTGCACTTATCCCAGAGCCTGATGAGGTGGAAGGCGTCCGCCACGGCGAGGAAGTTCTTAATTCGTTGGGTATTCTTCCTGAAGATTGTGAAGTAAGCTACGTTGCTTATGACACTACTGGTGCAAGCCAGACTGCGTCTCTTGAGGATGTTGCAGAGGCTGTAAATGCAACAACAGAAGATGAGCAGGCTGAGGATGCTGCTGCTGACAACACCGTTGCTTATGATTCTGTTGACGATGAGCTTAATGCAACCATGAAGCAGGTTCATGAGTCCGCAGATGCAGATGCAACGCAGGTACAGCCTGAGGCAACACATGAGCTCCATGCTAAGAACGATTTTGCTCGTCGTGCGTCCCTCTTTGATCTTCCTGATCCTTCTGGCGATGCCGT
>CAKARF010000042.1 GCA_916720465.1 uncultured Atopobium sp.
GGATTGAGAGCGGAAGATGCTTGACGTCCCAGGTCTCGGTTTCCTCTTCTTCTGACTGTTCCACCAGGGATTTGAGGCTTTTCTCGCCCTGCTTTTCGCCGCCAAGAGGAGTCACAATTTCTTGTGCAAATTCAGATACACTGCCTTGTCGCATAGATGGCTCGGGAGAAAGCGCCTGCGTCAAGGCGGCATCTACAGCAAAGGGGACCTCGGGGTCTTCTTTGAGCAGAGGAATTTTTGGGCCCTTGTAGATGTGATCAAGGGATTCTTTAGCCGTTCTGCCCGCAAATACATTGACGCCCGTTAGCGCCTGCCTCAGAACAACAGCAAGCGAGAAAATATCAGCGCGCTCGTCAACAAGCATGCCTTCAACCTGTTCTGGAGGCATGTAGCCCACCGTACCTCCGCGAGCGCCGCCATAACCAGCAGCTGAGGCAAGTGTTGCCATACCAAAGTCGGCAAGTTTTACCGTACCCTGGCGGTCAATCATGATATTAGTTGGCTTGATGTCCAGATGGAGCACGCCGTTTTCATGGGCATAGTGAAGCGCCTTTGCAAGTGAAGACACCATGTGAGCTGCTTCGGCATAGGTGAGGTAGCCACCCTCAACGCGAGCCAAAAGCTCCGATAAATTAAGGCCATCAACAAACTCCATGACCAGGTAAGCGTAATCGCCTTCAATCTCAAAGTCATGAACAGTCACAATGTTTGGATGAGCCAGCAAACAGGCAGTTCTTGCCTCAGAAAGAGCCTCGTCAACAGTTGAAGCAAGCACGCCGGGAGTCTCGGAAGCCCCTAATAATGGCATGCGTTTAATGGCTACGCGCCTCTGCAAACGAGTATCCCAGCAGGTACAAACGGTGCCAAAACCTCCGTTACCCCTGCGAGCAAGAACGCGATATCGGTCCAGCAAAATTTCTGGCTCAGCCGCAGGTGATGCCTGCTGAGCAGAAGGTGAATGTAGATATGCAGTCTGCGTGGTCTGTGACCGCGAGTCACTCACGGCAACCTCCTGTGTTTAAAGTGTGTTTGTCGGCCGTGACTGTCTATATTCTACCGCTGAAAAGAATTTTCTTATATATCTATTGTTTTTCCATTAGTAGAAAACAAAATGTTGTAGTATTATTCCCTAGCACGCGGGTGTGGCGGAATTGGCAGACGCGTACGGTTCAGGTCCGTATGAACGCAAGTTCATGGGGGTTCAAGTCCCTTCGCCCGCACCATTTACATTTAAAAAAGCCCCTTCACGGGGCTTTTTTGTTACCTATTTGTTATCTGATTCAAAGTCAGACCAACCCTCTTGGTCGTCGCCAAAGAGATCCCAGTCGTCTTCAGTCTTTTTATGGTTGAAATACATCTTTTTAGTTTTGCGCTCCAGCACAAAGGAAATGACCAAAAAGAGCAGAATTCCACCAAGTACGAGGAACAACACACCGGTCTTATCGCCAAAAAGCCAGCCGACAAATGAGTTAATTGCGTCCATAATCTAGCTCCAGAACATGTGAAGGGTTAAGAATCTGAATACAAGTATATACTTGGTAAGCTATAAGAAAAAATGCACTGCCAAAAAAGTGTTGATTCAAGGAGAAGCTGCATGCTTGATATCAAATTTGTGCGCGAGAATCCTGACCTCGTAGATAAGTCTTGCGAGTCCAGGCAAAACGCCCACTGGGATCGCGAGAAATTCTTTGAGCTTGACGAGGAGCGCAGAAGCGTAATTGCCGAGGTTGAGTCTCTTCAGGCAGAGCGTAACGCTGTTTCTAAGCAGATTGGCCTTCTTATGCGTGAGGGCAAGAAGGAAGAGGCTGAGGCAGCTAAAGAGCAGGTAGCAGCTAACAAAGATCGCATCGCAGAGCTTGATCAGCGTCGCGGAGAGGTCGAGGAAGAGCTCACGGCTCTTGTCGCAGCTATTCCAAACATTCCAGACGCATCGGTTCCTTACGGCAAGGACGATTCCGATAATCCTGAGGTCCGCAAGTGGGGAGAGCCAACTCAGTTTGATTTTGAGCCAAAGGCACACTGGGATCTTGGACCTGAACTGGGCATGATTGACTTTGATCGTGGCGTAAAGCTTGCGGGAACTCGTTTTTATCTGCTTGGCGGCATGGGTGCTCGTATGGAGCGCGCGCTTATCAACTTTATGATTGATACGCACAACCAGGCAGGATTCAAAGAGTGGTGGCCACCAGTTATTACAAATCAGGATTCTCTGTTTGGTACTGGCCAGCTCCCTAAGTTTGAAGAGGACCTCTATCACGTTCAGCCTGATCTCTATCTGATTCCAACTGCTGAGGTTCAGCTTACCAACATCCACCGTGACGAGATTCTGGATGCATCTCAGCTTCCTCTGCTTTACACCGCGTTTACCCCATGCTTCCGTGAGGAGGCAGGTTCAGCTGGTCGAGACACCCGCGGCATCATTCGCGTTCACCAGTTTGACAAGGTAGAGATGGTCAAGTTTGCAAAGCCTGAGGACTCCATGAATCAGCTTGAGTCCATGGTTCAGGAAGCCGAGAAGATCCTTCAGCTTCTGGGTCTTCCTTATCATGTGGTAACCCTCTGCACTGGTGACATTGGCTTCTCTGCATGCAAGTGCTACGATATTGAGGTTTGGCTCCCAAGCTATAACGCATACAAGGAGATTTCTTCCTGCTCCAACTGCTGGGATTTCCAGGCACGTCGTGCAAATATCCGCTATAAGGATCCAGCAGAGTTTAAGGGTACCCGTCTGGTTCATACGCTTAACGGCTCTGGTCTTGCGGTTGGTCGTACTATGGCTGCAATTATGGAGAATTATCAGAATGCAGACGGCTCCGTCACCGTACCTGAGGCGCTTCGTCCTTACATGGGTGGTATCGAGGTTATTCGCCCAGAATAGTTTCTCTTTTTAATCAAAACTGATTCAATTCTTGAAATGGTCTTCTACAGAATTGTGGAGACCATTTCTTTTAGTGATTTATAGAACGTATGTTCTATAAATCAGCTATACTTGTGGTTAGCAAAAGAAGAAAGAGGTGGCTATGAAAGGTTTGGTAGAGGTACAAAAAGATATTGTAGTACGGCAGTTTGTGCAGGGTAGTGCAGCAGAAATTGGATTTGGTCACAAGGAGTTTTATTCAGAAATCCATATTGAACCAAATCAACTTGCAGCTTTAAGAAAATGGATTGCAGACCAAGGCAGAGTAGGTTTAAAAGACTTAAGTCCACAAGAATATCTTGAGGTCATCATGGCAGAAACATGCATGGCTGAGGTAATGGATGAGCTTGATGAAGCTGGCATTTCCTACCGTTATTTATATGCTAACTCTGCTGGTGAAGTAGCTTTAAGACCAGGCAGATAATAAAAAAGAGCTCCCGAAGGAGCTCCTAAGTTCAAGTGGTGCGGCGTATAGGATTCGAACCTATGACGCCCTGATTCGTAGTCAGGTCCTCTATCCAGCTGAGGTAACGCCGCGTGCAAGTAGATAGAATGCCATTTTCCAGTTAAAAATGCAAGACTAATCTTAGAAAAAGTTCTTATTGGTAAGAAAAAAGCTCGTTGCGAAGGTGCAACGAGCGGAAAATTCTGGCGGAGAGCTGGGGATTCGAACCCCAGATGGGCTTGGGGCCCATACTCGCTTAGCAGGCGAGCACCTTCGGCCTCTCGGTCAGCTCTCCAAAATGGGTGCTTGAGAATGATACCCCGAACTGGCGTCACTCACAATAAGACATTTTACAAAACATGTGAAAAATGCTCAACAACCACGTTTTTTCGGTGAGCGCGAAGTATCTCCCAAGCAAAACGATTTGCAATTTGTACTGCAGAAAGAGGCTCATTCTCTTTTGTGAGGCCAACGCAATAAGCAAGAAAGCCAAGAATCTCTTCTGGTGTTTTTCCTTGGGATCTAAGGACACCAAGGTCTAAATCATGATTGCGTTTTGAAAGTCGTCTACCATCAGGCGCAACAAGTAAGGGGAGGTGAGCGTATATGGGATGAGAAAGACCAAGCATGTCTTGCAAATAAAGTTGCCTAGGAGTTGAGGAAAGAAGATCTGATCCTCTGACCACTTCAGTTATGCCCATATCAGCATCGTCTACTACTACGGCAAGCTGATAGGCAAAGACGCCATCTGCACGCTGAACAATAAAGTCTCCGCACGATTCAGCAAGGTTTTGTGATGTGGGACCATAAACCCTATCTTCAAACGTGTAGATCTTATTAGGAACTTGCATACGTGTTGCTGGAATTTTATGGGTTGAAAGCTCTTCACGCTCAGATTGGCTGAGGTTGCGGCAAGTTCCTGCATAGACATACGTGCCATCACTTGCATGAGGAGCTTGTGCAGCGTGTAAGTCTGCTCGGGAGCAAAAGCAGGGATACAAGAGTCCCCGCTGCCTCAAATCTGAAAGAGCTTCTTGGTAGAGCTCTGTTCGCTTGCTTTGGTAATACGGACCTTTGTCCCAAGTTAGTCCCAACCACTGTAAATCATCAAGGAGGAGGGAGGTGTGTTGAGGATTATGAGCACGAATATCCAAGTCTTCAATGCGAAGAATAAGGCTGCCATTTTGGGAACGAACGCTGGCCCAAGCCATAAGAGCTGAGAAAACGTTGCCCAGATGCATTCTTCCAGAAGGTGTGGGCGCAAATCTTCCAACGCAAGAACTCATTCTTAGAGATCTCCCGCATAGATATAGGCAAAGCCAAAGTCTTGTCCATCCGCTTTAATCGGAGCTTCATCTTTACAGGTAAGACCCTTGTGTTGGTAGAAACTAATGTCGCAGTCATCATCTGTTGCAAGGAAGTAATGCTTAGCCCCTTGCTCTTTCATAAAGTCCAGAATGTAGGAGAAGAGCATGCCTCCAATACCCTGGCTCTTTATAGCGGGGTTAACGCAGAACAGAGTAATTTCCCATTTGGCATTGTTAGTGTTTGTGTTCCAATAGTTATGAACAAGATGGGATTCGACATCACCAAAGATCTCGTAGTCCTTAAAGCGAGCTTCACTTAATAGTTTCTTAGCTTTTGCTGTTGTTTCGTTTTCTAACTTCTGCCATTTTTCAAAATCTGCTGGAGTTTCTCCGTTTGAGCAGAAAATAAGACCAAGTATTTGACCATCTTGCTTTGCTACAAAGCGATGAGTAGAAACGCCAATAAAATAGGCGATATCAATAGTTGCAAGTGAGCGACTTTCATCTTTTGATTCATCGCCATCCAAGTACCAGACACGTTCAACGATTGATATAAGTTCCGGCAAGTCAGCGTCTTCAAAGGGGATTATGATGGGAGAATCAGTAGACATAGTTATAAGTGCCTTTCATGCGTTTTACAGCGGAAGATTATAGAATAGTTTCAAGTTTGTTTACATCTAGTACGTAGTGTTTTGCAGCTGATAGGCTGTAGATGTTTCTGATAGCAAGTGTCGAACACAAAGGAGCGGCAATGGCTGAGGCCCCTATCAAACGTGCGCTAATTTCGGTAACAGACAAAACAGGTATTGTTGAATTTGCACAAACGCTTACTAAAGAGTTTGGCGTTGAGGTAATTTCAACAGGTGGAACCGCAAAAATCCTCGAAGAGGCTGGTGTGCCTGTAGTTCCTATTGAGTCTTATACCGGATTTCCAGAGATGATGGACGGCCGCGTTAAGACATTGCATCCTCGCGTCCATGGTGGCCTTTTATGTCGTAGAGATAATCCCGGTCATGTTGCAGATGCAGAGAACAATGGTATTGGCATGATTGACCTGGTCTGCGTTAACCTTTACGAGTTTGAAAAGACCGTAGCTGACCCATCAGTGACACTAGAAAATGCAATTGAGCACATCGATATTGGCGGACCTTCAATGCTCCGCTCTGCTGCAAAGAATAACGATTTTGTTACGGTTGTTGTTGATCCAGCAGATTATGGTCGTGTTCTTGATGAGATGCGTGTCCATGACGGTGCAACTACAAGGGCTTCTCGCCAGCAGCTGGCTTTGAAGGTATTTAAGACAACGGCTGCATACGATGGCGCTATTGCCGCATACCTTTCTGATGTTGTTGAAGCAGAGCAGAGTAAATTCCCAGAGACTTTGCTGGTAAAGGCAACAAAAGAACAAGATCTTCGTTACGGAGAAAATCCTCAGCAGTCCGCAGCGTTTTATAAGATGCCTGGAGCTCCTGCACACTCTCTGGCAAACGCTCAGCAGCTTCAGGGTAAGCCCTTGTCTTACAACAATTTGCTTGATACTGATGCAGCCTGGGCTGCTGTTCGCGAGTTTGATGGGCCATCGGTCATTATTTTGAAGCACCAGAATCCTTGTGGATCTGCTACGGCAGAAAATGTTGTTGAGGCATATGATCGAGCATTTGCTTGCGATCCACTTTCTGCCTTTGGTGGAATTATTGCAGTAAACAGAGAGATTCCGCTGGAGTTTGTTGAGCACTTTGCAGATATCAACAAGCAGTTTGTTGAGGTTCTTATTGCACCAAGCTTCACAGAAGAGGCTCTTGAGCGCCTGTCAAAGAGAACAAATCTCCGCGTCTTAGCCACAGGCGGAATCGATAGAAGCCGTGAACTTGAAATGAGAACTGTTGACGGCGGACTGTTGGTTCAAGACCTTGATCATGCAGATGAAACCGCAGAGAGCTTTGAGGTTGTTACTAAGCGTCAACCAACTCCAGAAGAGCTGAATGATTTGGTATTTGCTTGGAAAGTTTGTAAGACCGTTAAGTCAAACGCCATTTTGGTTGCAAAAGATCAAGCCGGAATTGGTATGGGGCCAGGCCAGCCAAACCGTGTTGACGCCGCTCTTCTCGCGTGCGAGCGAGCTGAAGCAGCTTGTGAACGCATGGGAATTGATTCAAAGAATCTTGTGGCTGCATCTGACGCGTTTTTCCCATTCCGAGATAACGTTGATACCTTGGCAGCCCATGGCGTAACAGCCATTATTCAGCCAGGCGGATCAGTCAGAGATGATGAGTCTATTGCTGCTTGTGATGAATATGGTATTGCAATGGTGTTTACAGGAAAGCGTCACTTTAGGCATTAACCTGCTAATTCGGGTTAGCAGTCCATTTTGAAAAAGTTGGGGGAGGACACTGTGGACCAGGAAGAGTTAGAAGCAGCTCAGAAGTTTGAGCTTGATAATCCAGAACTTGTTTGTCGTTGGAGACTGGCTGGAGGTGTTCTCCCTCTTGATAACAGGCATTTACGTGCGCTGAGCAGACGAGTTGTTGCTCAAAAAGATGTTTCTCCGCACTTGATTGCTTGGGCTAAGCAGCACATTGAGGGAACGCTCAAAGAGGGATCGCAAGAATATCCAGACGGCGTTCTTATGCTTTTGCTCGAAAGCAATGGTCAGGCCGCTATGACAGTTGGTCCTTACCAGTCGTTGGAAGAGAGCTCTGTTCTATCTCTTGCGGGCCGAGCAAGAATTTCACAGCGAGAAGAGCAGCAAACTCATTGTGCACCAGAGGTGCTTTGGCTGG
>CAKARF010000043.1 GCA_916720465.1 uncultured Atopobium sp.
TGTATGTTCTTGGCATCCTGGGACAGGCTGTTGAGCTGCTCGCCATTGGCGCAATTGTTGCGTTTGTCTGTAGCCCTGTTACCAATTGGCTTGAAGACAGGGGAGTGCCTCGTGGCATTTCCGCTCTTATCGCGCTTGTTCTTACGCTCATTGTGCTGGTAGGATTTTTGATTTTGATTGCGCAGCCATTAGTATTTGAGCTCACTACGCTACTCAGAAACGCTCCTTCGTATGCAAGTCAGATAGGAGCAATGGCAAGGGAGTTTTGGCAGAACTTTGACACTCAAAGTAACCCTGCTGTTAGACAGACGGTAGAACTTGCAATTGAACAGGCATCAAGTATTGGAATATCAGTTGCTTCTGGTATTTTGAGTTGGCTTTCCACATCTGCTTTAGGCAACATCTCTTCTATGGCAAACCAACTCATGGTCTTTTTCTTAGGTCTGGTTCTTGCCTATTGGCTTGCCAAAGATTATCCCGTTATTGTCCGTGAGATGGCTATTATTGCTGGCCCTCAAAAAGAGAATGAGTTCAGACTTATTCTTGCAATCTTAAGTAGATCTACCAGTGGATATATGCGAGGCACTATCATTACCTCTGCGGTTAATGGCATTCTTGTGTACTTTGGGTGTCTGATTTTAGGCAACCCTTATGCCGCTCTTATTGGCATGGTTACAGGAATCTTCCATATTATTCCTGTAGTTGGACCGGTTTTCTCGGCAGGTATTGCTCTTATTTTGAGCATCTTGGTAGACCCTGTCATGACCGTATGGACTATCGTTATCTTGATGGTTGCACAAAACGTTGTTGATAACGTGCTTTCACCTTTGGTTATGGCAACTAGCGTTAAAGTTCACCCGGGTCTTTCGCTCGTTGGTATTGTCATTGGCAGCGCTCTTGGCGGAGTAGTTGGAACTATTCTTGCCATACCTTTGACAGCAGCTCTAAGAGGTATTTTTGTGTACTTCTTTGAGAAGTATTCGGGCAGACAGATCGTCTCGCCAAATGGCGCGCTTTTTAACTCGACGCAGTATGTGGATGAGTCTGGAGCTATTCTGCCAGAGTATGATGCCCTAGATGACCCAAAGTTCTTTGAGGAATCGCGTCTTGTTGATCAAGACACTACGGCTCATGTGCACAGCAAGTCTTCAGCTCCCGCACCCAAGATTCTTGGACATGATTTTTCTCAGTTACTTTTTAGGAATACTCAAGAAGTTACTAAGGAACCAGATAAACCATCGTCAGATGCGGTAGACTCAGACAGTACAAAAGAGTAGTTATTTGAATACGGAGAAGTACTTTATGGCTGACTATAAAACAATGACAACAGCAGAGATTCGTGATGACTTCCTAAGCTTCTTTGAGAGCAAGGGTTGCAAGCGCTATCCTTCTTCATCTCTGGTGCCTTCTGATCCTTCGCTGCTTCTTGCTAATGCTGGCATGAACCAGTTCAAGGAGTATTACCAGGGCATCAAGACTATGAAGGAGATTGGCGCAACTTCCTGCCAGAAGTGCCTTCGCACTAACGATATTGACAACATTGGTGACTCACGCCACCTCTCATTCTTTGAGATGCTGGGTAACTTCTCCTTTGGTGGTTACACCAAGCGCGATGCATGCACCTGGGCAATGGAGTTTATTTCTTCTCCAGAGCACCTTGGCCTGCCTCTTGATCGCCTGTACTTTACTGTTTTTACTGACGACGATGAGGCAATTGAGATCTGGAAGTCTCTTGGTGTAGCAGAAGATCACATCACCCGTCTGGGCGAGGAGGACAACTTCTGGGCAGCTGGTCCAACTGGTCCTTGTGGTCCTTGCTCTGAGATTTACTTTGACCAGGGTCCTGAGTTTGAGGGAGAAGCTCCTGGAGACGACGGTGACCGTTACCTTGAGTTCTGGAACCTCGTCTTTACTCAGTTTGATCGCCAGGAAGATGGTTCTCTGCCTGAGCTTCCTCACCGAAATATCGATACCGGCATGGGTCTTGAGCGTATCGCAGCTATCATGCAGCATGAGGGCACCAATTACGAGGGTGACATCATGCGTACCCTCATCTCTTTGGGCGAGAAACTCTCTGGTAAGAAGTACCACTCAACTGATGAGATTGACCGCAGCCTGCGTATTCTTGCAGACCACTCTCGTGCAGTTACCTTTATGATTGGTGATGGCATTCTCCCTGGTAATGAGGGTAGAAGCTACATTCTTCGCCGCCTGCTCCGTCGCGCTGTCTACCACGGCCGCTTACTGGGCATTCAGGGCACCTTCATGGCAGAGTACGCTCATGAGGTTGCTGTTCTGCTTGGCGCAGAATATCCAGAGCTTGTCGAGAAGAGCGCTCTTATCGACGGCATTCTGACTGCAGAAGAGGAGCGCTTTGGCGCTACGCTTGACGCAGGCGAGTCCAAGCTCACTGCAGAGCTTGAGCAGCTTGAGGACGGCGCACAGCTTTCTGGTGAGGTTGCCTTCCTTCTGCACGATACCTACGGATTCCCTATTGACCTTACTCGTGAGATTGCTGCAAATGCAGGTCACGTTGTTGACATGGACGCCTTTGATGCTGCAATGACTGAGCAGCGTGAGCGCGCTCGTGCGTCTGCTAACCGCGATGCCTGGGGTAACGCTCAGAGCATCTGGGTTGCACTCTCTGACCGCCTTGATGAGACCGTCTTTGACGGCTATGACAACAACGAGCTCTCCGGCGTTCGTGTTGTTGCTCTTGTTCAGGATGGACAGGAGGTTGAGTCCGCATCTGCTGGCTCTGAGGTTGAGGTTGTACTTGACCGCACGCCTTTCTATGCAGAGATGGGCGGCCAGGTTGGTGATACCGGCAAGCTGACAGCTCCTGGTCTCTACGTTCACGTCACTGACACCAAGCACCGCGACGGCGGTCTTGAGTCCCACGTTGGCGTGGTAGAGGAGGGCACCATCTCTGTTGGTGATTCAGTCACCGCAACCATTGATGCCGGCCGTCGTGAGCTCATTCGCCGCAACCACACGGCAACTCACCTGCTTGACGCAGCCCTCAAAAAGGTTCTGGGCGACCACGTGAACCAGGCTGGTTCTCTTGTTGCTCCAGATCGTATGCGCTTTGACTTTACGCACTTTGAGGCTCTTACCAAAGATGAGCTTGATCGCATTGAGGGTATGGTTAACGCAGAGATTTTTGCTGCTAAGCCTGTTGTTACTCAGATTATGAGCATTGAGGACGCAAAGGCCGCTGGTGCTGTTGCACTCTTCGGCGAGAAGTACGGTGATGTCGTACGCGTTGTCTCTGCTGGTGCAGAAGACACTCCATTTTCTCGTGAGCTCTGCGGTGGTACTCACGCACGCAATACAGCAGACCTTGGTCTCTTCAAGATTATCTCTGAGAGTTCCGTTGGTTCTAACTCAAGGCGTATTGAGGCTGTAACTTCTATGGGCGCTATCGAGTACGTTGATGAGCGCCTGGCTCAGCTTGATGAGGTTGCCGCAGCTCTGAAGGTTCGCCCTTCTGCTGTTGCAGACCGCGTTGAGCAGCTGCAGCAAGATCTTCGCACTGCAAACCATAAGCTTGAGGCTGCTCTTACTGGAGCAGGTAGCAATCAGGTAGCAGAAGCACTTAAGTCTGCTGTTCAGCTTAATGGTTATAGCTGTGTAATTGCTAAGCTTGAGGGTCTTTCTGGCAAAGAGCTCCGCTCCGCATGGGATGGCATCCGTGATGCATCTGACGGCCAGCCTGTTGCTTGCGTCATTGCATCCGCAACCGCTGACGGTAAGATTTCCCTGCTTGCAGGTGCCACTGATTCTGCAGTTGCAGCGGGCTTCTCGGCAGGAGATATTGTAAAAGAGATTGCAGAGCTTGTTGGTGGCCGTGGTGGCGGTAAGCCAGCAATGGCGCAGGCAGGCGGTTCAAATGCTGCAGGAATTGACGCAGCGCTTGAGGCTGCAAGAACAAAGCTTGGTGCGTAACGTTTGCGCGTTTTAGCTTTAGATATTGGTGAAGTTCGCATCGGGGTTGCTGTAAGTGACCCCGATGGTGCTATTGCGTCACCTGTTTGCGTGCTACCTGCGCAAGAGGTACTCTCACATGCACGTACGTTTAAAGCTGTGCTTGAAGATTGGGAGCCAGAACTGCTTTTGTGCGGTCGTCCTAAAACGCTCGCCGGCGAAGATGGACCACAGGCCCAAAAAATTACCGCTCAAGCTGAGCAAATTGCGAAGAACTGCCAACTTCCATTAGAATTTACTGACGAAAGACTTTCTTCTGCGGAAGCAAAGAAGATTCTTCGAGCGCAAGGTTTATCTGAAAAAGCCATGCGTGGAAAAGTTGACATGGTTGCTGCTTCGCTCTTTTTGCAATCATGGCTTGATGCACAGATGAATAAGGGAGACTAAATGCCCACCCTATCCAATGGTTCTTCTCCGCGTCGTCAGGGCGCACATTTTTCTTCTCCTGTTCCAGAAGGACAGGCTCAGGAAGAGCAGACTCAGCAGGAACAGATCACGCATCCTTCAGTTGAGGCTACAGGATCGCTACCTGCACTTACCGGTGGCAAGCTTTCTTCAAGAAGCGCTCAAGTCACTCATATGGCAAAGAACAAGCAGGTAAAGCATAGAGATAAGAAGGCTTCAAAGCGCTCTCGTATTTTTGCGGCACTTATCGCTTTTATCATGGTTGCAGCTCTTGGCATCTTTGTATGGAAAGTAGCGCTTCCAGAGCTTTCTCGTGCCAATTCCGATACACAAGAAATTACCGCTGGTCAGCAAGTCACCGTTACTATTCCTGATGGTGCTGGTGCGCAGGAAGTTGCAAAGATTCTTTTTGAGAACAAGATTATTGCTACTAAAAGTGAGTTCCTAAACCAGGTTAAGCGCCAGGATGCTGAGCAGAAAATTAAGAGTGGTATCTATGTTATTACCACTGGTGCCAAGCCATCAGACATAGTGAACCTTCTTGTTTCTGGCCCTAATGCTCCTGGTAGCGGCTTTGTGGTACCAGAAGGCTATACCGTTTCTCAGGTTGCCGATTTGGTACAGGAATACTTTGGCATTTCTCGCGATGATTTCTTAAATCAGGCAAAAGCATCCAATTATGTCGCTGACTATCCGTTCCTTGCTGGCGCGGCAGACGCTAACGATTCTCTTGAGGGCTACCTGTTCCCCAAGACCTATACCTTTACAGAAAGCAATGTAACTGCTGATACCGTCATTCGTGCCATGCTTGATCAGTTTGAGACAGAGACGGCTGACCTTAACTTGGATGCTGCTCGCATTACGCTCAATAAGCGTTACAACTTGAATCTTACAAACGAGCAAATCATTATCATGGCATCTATCATTGAGCGAGAAGCCCTGACTGATGAGGACCGTCCTAAGGTTGCATCTGTCTTCTACAATCGTCTATATGACGATATGTACCTGCAGAGCGACGCAACTCTTGCCTATTCTCTGGGTAGGGAAGCTACTGCAGAAGAGCTCAGTTCAATGACAAGCGACCCATACAACACCTATGCATTTAAGGGTTTGACTCCTACGCCTATTTGTTCTCCAGGTTATGCCTCTATTAAGGCGGCTATGGATCCAGCAGCAACCAATTATTACTACTTCTGGATTACCTCGGATGAGCACGTCTTCTCAGAGACGTATGACGAGCACCAGCAAGCTATTGAAAACGCACGCGAGCGTGAAGCCGCAAGCAAGCAATAGTTGGTGTGGCATGAGCTTAATTAAAGCAACACAATACGTTTCTGCTGTTGAGCATATCTCTATAGAGAATCTTGTTCAGCAGGGGATTAAGCTTGTGCTCTTAGATCGCGATAATACCTGTGTGCCCCGAGACACCAAGACGGTACCGCCAGAGGTTTCTGCTTGGTTTGAGAAGGCTCATGCGGCTGGATTAATGCTCTGTCTCATCTCCAACAACATTCACCTCGATGAGGTTCAGCGCAGCGCCCATGAGCTGGGAATTGAGGGAGAAGGCTTTGCCTGCAAGCCACTGCCTCGCGCTTTAACTGCAGCTATGAAGCGTTTCTCGGCAACTAAAGAGCAAACCGTGATGGTGGGAGACCAGATTTTTACTGATGTAATCGCAGGTAATTTGGCTGGTGTTTCAACTATTTTGGTAAAGCCGCAGTCTACTGAGGATCTTTGGTACACCAATATCATTCGTCACGCAGAGCGCCGCATTTTAAAAAATGTAACTTTTACGTCATAACAAGACGGCTTTAGTTTACTTGCTCCAACTCGATGATAGAATCATCTTGAAAGGCTGGAGGAGTATGGAGCTTCGCGATTCAAGATACGTCGTACATGAGGGCTGTGATCATATCTTTTTTGTAGGCTTTCTGGGTGCCGGAAAGTCCACACTCGCGCGTAATTTGGGCGAGCTGTTTCACCGCCGTTATGTCGATACCGATCGCTTGGCAGAACGCATAGCAGGTAAATCACTGGCAGAAATCTACGAAGATGACGGTGAAGAGCTTTTTAGGCAGGCAGAAACTGAGGTTTTGCAAACGCTTAAGTCTAAGAAGTCACTGCTCGTAAGCTGCGGCGGTGGAATTGTCGAGAAGGACGTCAATCTTGCGCTTATGCGTGAGATGGGAGTCATCGTGTTTCTCGACGGTGATCTTTCTGACTCGCTTCGTCAAATTCAGCGCACGGATAGGCGTCCTGATTTGGGAAGCTTTGAAAACGCTACTCAGCTCTATAGACGCCTGCGTCCACGTTATGAGGCCGCTGCTGATATTACTATTGATATTCGTGAGAAAACGTTTGAGCAGGTAGCCATTGATTCTGGCAAGCTGCTTTGGGAAAGAGGTCTTCTATGAGTGACAATGTCCAGACTGAGCTTGAAGAGGAATTGCCACCTGTTCAGATTAAACAGTGGGTTTCTATTCCTGGTGGCTCTATTGCACTCCGTTCTGGTGCGGGTGTTCTTTCAAACTTTGGTACTGAGCTCAGAACCGCAGTGGGAAGACCTCATCGCTGTGCTTTTCTTGTCAGCAATCAGGCAGACGAAGACCTTGCTGAGCTGCTGCGTAGAGACCTCACCACCATTGGTTTTCTCGTCACACGTGTAGATGTAGAAGATGGCAAGGCAGCAACTACCGTGGCAACTGAGGCACAGGTATTGTCTGCTTTGGCAGAAATGCACCTGACAGCTGATGATTTAGTAGTTGCCGTGGGCCACGAGGGCGTCATTTCTCTTGCTAATCACGTGGCAAACAAGTGGTGTGGGGGAGTCTCCCTTGCTACTGTTCCGCTTGATTTAGCAGCAGTTATTGTCTCGTCTATTACTCCTCGCGCGCTTGATACTGACGCTGAACATCAGCGTCTTGTTACCACTAAGCCTTGCGCTCGTTTCTGCTTTGCAGATCTTGAGGTTATGGATCTTTGCGATGACAA
>CAKARF010000044.1 GCA_916720465.1 uncultured Atopobium sp.
CTGGGTGAACAGGAAGAATTGCTGCCTTTGAAGGAGCCTCTTTGGAGCGAGCTTCATCGCTTGAGTCAGACTTTACCGTACTGAGCACCTCGTAGAATGGCGACTTCATCTGGCGGTAACCATAGGCAAAGAGCACCTTACCGCTTAGCGCCACCTCATCGTCAACGTGGATTTGCTCAGCTATCCAAGGCTGCCTAAAGAACGAGGCCGTAAGCACGCCTGTATCATCCACAACCTCAATCTCAACAATGACCATTTTGGGACGTGGCCGTTTTGTCTTTACCGAAGCAACGCGGCCCGTAATGGTAGCGTCCTCACCTATCTGCGCAAAAGCAATCTGCACACGATGGGAAAAATCGAGGTAGCGATGAGGCACGTTGAGCAAAAGGTCTCGTACACGCAGAATGCCGAGACGCTCAAGCGCCTCGGCACGATTTGCATTGACATACCTTAACCTGGTCACGCTATCAACAAGCGAGCAGGTATGTGCTACTCGCTCTGATGCGGGAGCGATGCTTACCTTGGACTCAGACATGTCCTACTCAATAGAGAAGATGACTGGATAGAGTGGCTGCTCGCCGCGCTGAGCGTCAACCTCAAGGTCTGGATAGGTGTCCTCAATCTTGCTGGCGAGAAGATCGAGCTGCTCGTCAGAGAAGTCTTCACCTGCAAGAATGGTGAGGTTGTCGCCCTCTTCCTCCTCTTGCATCTTAGCGATAAGGTCAAGTGTGACCTTCATGACATCAGAGCCGACAACATCAATGGAGCCGCCCTGGATACCCATGACATCACCATCGTGGATAGGAGTGCCGTCAGCTGCAGAAGAATCGCGGACTGCAGTGGTTACCTCACCGTAGCGAACGCCAGAGATAGCGTCAGTCATCTCTTCTACAAGCTCTTCAAAGGGAACGCCATCTGCAACGACAAACATTGCAGCAAATGCCTGAAGAACAGACTTGGTTGGAATGACAGCAACTTTTACATCCTCGCATGCGCTTGCAGCGGCTTCTGCTGCCATACGAATGTTGGAGTTATTTGGCATAACAATGACCTGGTCTGCATTGGCCTCTTCAATTGCAGCAAGAATGTCTGCAGTAGAAGGGTTCATGGTCTGACCACCAGAAACAACAACATCCACACCAAGAGACTTCAAGATTGATTCAGTGCCAGAACCAGCGGTTACGGCAACAAAGCCAAGCTCCTTTTTAGGTGCAGCTGCAGCCTTCTTATCTTCAGCGATCTTCTCGGTACGCTCCTTAGCCTCAAGGTCCATGTTGTGAATGAAGACCTCAAAAATCTGGCCGTACTGAAGCATGTACTCAAGAACCTTGTTAGGAGTATTTGAGTGAACGTGAATCTTGTAGTCTGGGTTTGCACCAACAAGAAGCTCGCAATCACCCATGGTTGCCAGGAAGTTCAGAGCTGCTTCCTCGTCAAAGTCTGGGCTATCTGCCTTGAAGAGGAACTCGTTACAGTAACGATACTCAGAACCCTCCCAGTCATCGTTGAGCTCAATCTCAACCTTTGCGCTGGTAGCAGCCTTAGCGTCAGAAACAGAAACGGTTGTCTGGAAATCAGTAGTCTCAGTCTTGCCGGTAACAGCGTTTACAAAGCCCTCAAGGAAGGTTGCAAAACCAAACGCACCAGAGTCAACAACGCCATTCTCTTTAAGAACAGGAAGAAGCTCAGGAGTGCGAGCAACAGACTCATACGCCTCAACAACCAGAGCATCTAAGACCTCAACTGGGGTGAGCTGAGACTTCTCAAGGGAGTCTGCCTTAGCAGAAACGTCTTTAAGGACGGTAAGAATAGTGCCCTCGACAGGCTTTCTAACAGCCTTAAAAGCAACCTCTTTACCGCGGCGGAATGCGTGAGCAATATCCTTTGGAGTTACTGCCTCAGGATTTTTAACGTCACACAGACCCTCGGCAATACCACGAAGAATCTGAGACGTAATAACACCAGAGTTACCACGAGCACCCATCAAAGAGCCGTGAGTGATTGCCTTTGCAATATCCTGCATGCTTGCATCTTGAGGAAGATCTTGAACCTCACGAACAACGGTGCCCAGGGTAAGGGACATGTTAGTGCCGGTGTCTCCATCTGGTACAGGGAAAACGTTGAGCTTGTTGATCTCTTCTGCTTTGTCTGCAACGGCAAGAGCTGCTACAGGGAAGCATGTACGAATGACATTTGAAATCACGTTAGACCTCAGTTCCTACTCATTTGAAGCAAAAAGCTTAGCGAGAATTACGCATGGCCTCGATATGTACAGTTACATCAACACATGAAAGCTCTGCAATTTGCTTAAGCAAAAACTTTACTGAGCTCTCAAGATTGTCGACAACAGACGCCATGTTAACGCCCTGCTCAACAACAATGTGAAGGTCAACCTGAACTCCCTTAGGAGTTGGGGTCACATCAATACCCTTACGAAGTCGGTAGGTTGGAAGAAGACGA
Source organism: uncultured Atopobium sp. (assembly GCA_916720465.1). Classification (GTDB taxonomy): domain Bacteria; phylum Actinomycetota; class Coriobacteriia; order Coriobacteriales; family Atopobiaceae; genus Lancefieldella. Next base: position 2,461 of record CAKARF010000044.1, read on the forward strand.
GCAACACCTGCTGCCTCATCAATCTCTGCCATGCCAACAACGCCATAACATTCCATAGCTGCATAGCCCGCCAGGTCAGCAAGGCAATCATTAGAAACTCTTAGTGTTCCGGGAACAGCGGTAGTCATTACATAACTCCTCTCGCAAGAACCAGGGTTAGTCATTGTTATTTAGTATACCGCAGAGCACATTTATTATTAAAGCGGCTTATATATACAAGTTGATAACCTTGCAATTGACAAATCTTTTTCTTGTTATTTAATCTTGGTGTAATAAATGAAAAACATTCAAAAAGCTGTCTAAAAGCTATCCAATTGTGAATGTTATATTCATGCTTTGACAACACAATATATTGTGCTATATTTATTCGGCTATTTGGAAATTTTAGGCGCAGAGGGCGCCTATCCTATGGAGGTCTTACTCATGTCGAAGGTCTGTGATTTCTGCGGTAAGCACGCCGTTGCCGGTCGCTCCATCTCCCACTCTCACCGTACTGTGGCCCGCACCTTTAAGCCAAACATCCAGCGTGTTACTGTCGTTGTCGATGGCCAGCGCAAGAAGATGAATGTTTGCTCCCGTTGCCTCAAGTCCGGCAAGATTGCTCGCAACTAAGCAACTCAAGCTCGTCTTACCTCAAACTTAAAAAGGTCGCTTCGGCGACCTTTTTTCTTAGCACACTTATCTGACGGCAATATCTAATGCTGCTTGCTAGACTTACGGCCTCTCGTTGGGGCTTTGTTACTCAAACGCGGCCCCAATGCGACCCGATGAACGTCTTAGTTCCAAAGCTGCACTAAAAGGCAGCCCTTATTACACGTCACACAAGCATCGTAAGCTTCAACGATATTTGAAATGCCATCGTCTCCAAGCAGTGTGAATTTCTCGTGATTAAGATTCCACCTCATGCCAGTCTCAGAAACCTCACATTCCTCTGACAGAGCTACAAGAGAAATCTTTTTACCCGCATCAGCTGCGCTCATCTGCCAAGAATCAACTTGGCCCGCAGCTAAAAAGCGAATCTCAAAGTCATTCTCAACAACTCGAACCGCCGCCTTGCCCGTCTTTGCCCACTTGGCGAGAAGACCGAGCACTACAAGCTGGTGATCCAAGTGACCGCCGGACGTTGAGACAACCGTAAGCGAGAGTTTGCTATCTCTACGGATTGCCTCGTACTCAGCAGATTTCAGAGCAAGAGCCAGGTCCGTATCGTACTTATCCGCATTAAACTTCATGCAAGGTACCTGCTGCTCTTTGAGCCAAGCCACGGTTTCTGGTGTGGCTGAGTCAAAGTCTCCGAGCGCAAGCTGTGGGACTACACCGGCGGCAAAGCACGCATCTGCGCCGTGGTCAACCGCTATCAGGTAGTCAGCGCTTTGGGCGCAGATAGAGAGCGTCGTGTGCGAAACCGCCTCTGGGGATCCGCCCACAACAAGGACCTCAAGGGGTTTCTCGCCAGAAGGCACGCTGGTCAGAGGGTGCTCGTAGTCCTGAAGGCGCAGAAGCGACAGCTCGCCGTAGGTGTGGGCAAAGATGTTAGAGTGTTCGCGCATAAAGACGGGGTCGCGGCCGTCGTGGTCGTTGTAGAGTGCAGCCACAGGAAAGCCCGCATTTTGTGCTGTCTGTGCGCCAAACGGAGCATCCTCGAAGACCCAGGTAGTTGCCTTTTCGGTGCCAAGACGGCGAAGAGCCTCAAGGTATACATCGGGCTCAACCTTGTCCACTCCCCCAACATCTTCTGTTGAAACCACTGTTTTAAAGAGGTGCTCAATACCTTGAGCCGCCAGAGCTGCACGAACTTCTCGCACGGGAGTTGACGAAGCAACGGCCATAGGAATGCCTGCGTCGTGGAGTTCCTGTAAGAACTCCTTTGCACCGGGAATGATTGAAACATGATGTTGGTACTGATCAGTTACGTACGCGCAGAACTCTTCATACAAAGCTTCTGCAGTGACAGGCAAATCTAGATAATCAACGCAAATTTTGCAGCCATCCATAAGCGAAACAGCCTCAACGCGCTCAAAAAATTCTGAGTCAACGGTCTTGCCGTATTTAGGAAGAACAGCGCCAAAAACGTTGTGCCAAACGCGCATTGAATCAACAAGGGTTCCATCGCAATCAAAAATTGCACCGGTTACCTGCATAATGCCTCCGTAAACAAACTTATTAGTTGCAATCGTGAAATATCTACTCTAAGTAGGGTAAAGTATCTCACGTTTATAAATTGTTTTCATGGAGGAAGCATGGCACGTTATAGCTATCACTGCACACACTGCGACAATACCTTTGAAATTGAACGCCCTATGAGCCTGAAAATTGAAGCTCCTCAGTGCCCAAAATGTGGACATGAGACCGAGCGCGTGTACAACACCTCAACCATCGTCTTTAAGGGCACCGGTTTTTACAACACCGATAGCAAAGGCAAGTAATCCTGCGCTTTGAGCCTGAAGGCGCTCTTTAAACGTCACGTATGAAGCTCTTGTTGTACAACTCAACAAGAGCTTTTTATTTGCGTTTGAGCACCGCCATAAAGTGGGCGTCGCAATCGGCGGAAGCAAAAGCCGTCTGCAAAAATCCCTCTGGTGTAATGCACGTATCGAGAAACTCTTGCGCTTCTGGTGTTAAACGTGCACGTGCGGGACACTCAAAAAGGCTTTGCACCTCAAACTGAGAGCCTTCTGGACTTGCAAGAAAATCATCTACAACCTGTTGATTTTCTGAATTTGAGAGTGAGCACGTTGCATAGACTAAAAAGCCGCCCACCTCTACACGAGTGCTACAACTTTGCAAGAGTTTGGTCTGTAAGACAGTAAGCTCTCCTCCGTCATAGAGACTTTCTGCAGACAGGTTCCATGCAATCTCTGGGTGACGACGAAGCGTACCCAAACCAGAACAGGGAGCATCAATAAACACCACGTCAAAGCTCTGATTGAGCTCCTCTGGAACCTCTGGTGATGCAAACTGTGTGGCATCAAACATGAGTGATGTAACCTGATCTGAAAGTCCGGCGGTCTTCAATCTTCTTTTTGAAACGTGGGACTTTCCTTTTACAAGCTCAACAGCGGTGATGTGAGCGTTCTCTTTATCGAGCACCTCAAATGCGTGAGAGAGCAACAGAGATTTGGTTCCTCTACCCTGTCCAACCTCAAGCATTTCTTGGTCTACATAAGATGCCGCGAGAAGTGCCACAAGCTGAGATGCTAAATCTGCAGGAACTAGCTGAACTTTCTTCACATACGCATCAACGTTAAGTTGCGCGGGATTTTTTACCTCATGCACATCTGGAAGAACTGTTTGCTGTAACTCTAAAGAGCTCTTCTGCAATTGTTGCTCTGATACGTTTCTTTGTAGAACATACACAGGAGCAGGGTTCTTTAAATTAAGAATAAGCTTTTGAGCAGCAGATTCTCCAAGTGACTCAATAATCTCCAAGCAAATCCACTCAGGAATACCTGACGCCCACGAAAGCTCTGAAGGTGTTTTTGGGTTCTTTGCACGCGTCAGCTGAGTTTCTGTTTCAGAAATTTTTCTGAGCACCGCGTTTGCAAGGCCGGAAGATCGTTTTGAGATAGACTTTACCAGCTCAACACCTTGGCTGATGGCAGCATCGCGTCTTGTCTCTAAATATAAAACCTCAAATACAGCAATACGAAGAGCATCCTGTACCTTTGGTTCTAGGTGAATACCCGACTTAAGATGATTCTTTAGAGCCTCATCAAGCTTGCCTTTGGTAAGAGTCGCTCCCAGTGCAAGACGAGTAGCAAAAGCTTTATCTTGAACAGAAAGCTCCGAGAAGTCTTTTGACTCTCGTAGGTAATCGCGAATGCGTAAATTGTTGCGTCTGCACTCAAAAAATGCCTGATAAGCCACTCTTCGAGCGGGAGTAAGCGTAGCCATTATTGCAGCTTCTGCCAGGTCATCTGAGACTTCTGAAGTCCTGCCGCAAATGATTTAGCATCCATAGAGCGTTTACCATCTGGGCGCACCTCAAGAAGCTCAAGGACACCTTCAGTACAGCCGAGGAACAATCTATGATCTTGAACTGCAACCTGACCTTGGGCAACAGTAACTTCACTTGGTGCCAGTTGAGCGGACAAAGCGCGAAGAGATCTGCCTCCAACAGATACGCGAGCAGGAGCGGTATCAGAAGAAGCCTGAACTCTCAAAGCGTTTACCTGAACGGAATCTTCTGGAGAAAGCTTCATTTCTTGTTTGGTAACTTTAGGAGCAAACGTTACTTCTCGCTCATCTTGTACCCGCCACTCAAGAGAACCTTCCTTAAGCTCAGAAAGAGCCTGTGACAGAGCATCAGCGCCTAGCTGTGCTAGAGCGTTAGTAAGCTGCTCAGTATTTTTAGAGCCAACCTCACACGATGCTTGCTTGCACCAATCTCCTGCATCAAGTTCATGAGCAATTTTCATAATAGAAACGCCAGCAACCGCATCACCTGCGAGGATGGCGCGCTGAATTGGAGCAGCTCCTCGCCAGCGAGGCAGCAGTGATGCGTGAACGTTCAGAGCACCGTAAGGCGCAAGAGAGATTACCTCATCTGGCAAAATGCAGCCAAAAGCAACTACACAGAGCGCTTCTGGTTGTGCTTCACGCATGGCAGAAATTACTTCTGGAGTCATGCGATTTGCCTCAAGAACAGGCAGACCAAGTTCTTGTGCGCATTCCTTTACAGGAGACGGCTCAAGCGTCTTACCACGACCACGAACGGCATCTGGCCTTGTAATAACCAGAGCTACCTGGTGATCATGGGCAAGTTTTTTGAGCGACGGAACAGCAAAGTCTGGA
>CAKARF010000045.1 GCA_916720465.1 uncultured Atopobium sp.
GTGTCCATCATGGCACGAGCAACAGAAGCGCCAGTGGCATTAAACCCTGAAGGAACTAAGGAATACTTTTTAAATTCATGCTTGATGTACCACTGAGTACCTAATCCAAGTACTAAAGAGGAAACCACTAAAATAACGTATGGGATAAACGCACCAGAGTAATACATATTTTTTCTCCTATCTATGTATAAAGATGAGTATACCCAACTCACCGGACAAAAAGTCAGGTTTGAATGAGTAATCACATTTGCCCTAGGTTAAAGCACCTCTATTACAACAGCTCTACTCGACCGTTTTTGACGGTAAGTCCTACCTCGCCATTGAGTAGTCCAACAAGCTGCTTGCCCACTAATTGATAGCGCCATCCAGTTTTAAGTCTTGCGTCAGACCTATCCAAAAGCAAATCAGTAAGATCATCTTTATTGCCAATTAACGGAGATGCAATTCCCTCTTTTTCTGAAACGATCCTGATAAGAGCATACATAAGCTCAACAACACCTTCAGAGCCAGCTGAAGGATGAGCGTGATGCTCGATTTTTGGACACTGATCTGCGGGTGTCTTTTGTCCACGCTTAATTGCATCTAGTAGATGCACTACCCCACCTTGAGAGATTTGCTCAGTGCCGCGGATTTTGCGCAGTCTGTCTGGTGTTGTAGGAACACGGCGACAAATCTCAATAATGAGTTCATCAGAAAGCACCCACTTACGTGGAACATCTCTTTTAGCAGCAGTTTCTTCTCGCCAGGCGCACACCTCTCGAGCAATGGCAAGCTGTCTGCGCGTAAGCGAACCAGAACGCTTCAAACGAAGATATGCCTGATAGGGATCTCGACGATACTGTTCAATATTAGTGTGCTGGTCCATCTCTGGCTTTACCCAGCTTAAACGGTCAAGCTTGATGAGTTTCTCGATCATTTGATTGTAGATTGCAGGGAGATATCTCACGTCATCCTCGGCATATACCAGCTGTTCTTTATCAAGCGGTCGCTTTGACCAGTCTGTTAAAGACTCAGCTTTAGCAAGCTTAACGTTAGCAAAATTTTCTACCAACCCGGCGTAGCTTACCTGCTGACGCATACCTAAAAATGCGGCCGCTACCTGCGTATCAAAAACAGGCGCGCATGCACAGTCCATTTTTTCTAGCAAGACCTCAAGGTCCTGTGAGCATGCATGGAAAATCTTGACAATCTGCGGGTTTTCCAGGAGCTCTTTAAGAGGAGTAAGGTCGTCAATAAGCAGCGGATCAATTGCGACAATCTCGGAACCCGTAGAAACCTGCACCAGGCAAAGCTTGGGGAAGTAGGTTTTCTCGCGAAGAAACTCCGTATCAACTGCAAGGATATGTGAGGTCTTTGCTCGCTCACAAAATGCGGAAAGTTCTTCTGAGGTTGCTATATACAATGCGTCCATCCAATTGCCGATTAAGTACCTGACGTAAAGCGATACACTCATACGTATCAAAATGATATACCAGCTTGTCGCAAATCTTCGGAGGATATATGAGAACCCTCATCATTCACAATCCTTGCTCAGGTTTTAGCTCTGACGCAATCTTTGAATTTGAGCGCGCTCTTCTGAAGTCTGGCGACGAATGCCTGGTAAAACTCGTCGAGAGCCATTGGCACACAGATGAGGTTTTGAGTTCTGTTCAGCCTGAAGATTTTGACGTAGTGGTGCTTTCGGGCGGCGATGGTACGGTATCTAGCCTGCTCTACGGCCTGAGAGGATGTCAGACGCCTATTTTGGTCTTCCCTTCTGGAACAGCCAATCTTCTGGCCGCAAGTATCGGAAATGCGCCTGAACCTAATGCGCTAGCGCTGGCCTGCAGAAACCTTCAGACTGCTCAGCTTGACCTGGGTGAAATTACCTGGACCACCGTATCGGGAGAAACCCATGTAGCTGGCGTGCCTTTAATGGCTGGTACGGGCCTTGATGCCGAGATTATGCGCTCGGCTATCCCCCACAAGCAAACCTTTGGAGAAGCCGCATACTTTACTGCAGCCCTAGCCAACCTTATGCCGCCAGTTCACGACTTCAAAATTACCGTTGACGGCAAAGTACATGAGCTTCAGGGCATTGGCTGCCTTATTGCAAACAGCTCCATGATGCAAGCAGGAATTGAGCTAGCCCCTGGTAATCGTATGGATGACGGTCTGCTTGAGGTTATTGTCATTGAGACTCACATGACTGCAAAGCTGGTGCGCCCGCTGCTCTCTGGTTTCTTTGATCGCACGGGAGACTCGCTTGGTAGGCCTTACCTCAATAGCTTTAGCGGCAAAGAAATTACCGTTGAATCAACTGCGCCTATGCCACTGGAAGTAAATGGCGAAGTCACCTGCCACGACATTTACGCTTACTCCGCTCGCTGCCTTCCAGGTGCGGTAAACGTAGTGGTGGACCACATGAGTCCTTACAGCAAGAAAGCGTAAGCGCAGGTAAACATCATAATAGACACCGCCAATGCTTGCGTTTTCTATTCTTTCGTTTTCGTAACATTCAGCCAAAAAGATTGCACGTAGCCGTCAGATTAACTAATCTTTTATAGATACATTACTAGGGTACGCGCAGAGACTTCTGTAGCGTACACGCAGTTGATGGGATATTTTTTGGTTGACGTTTCTAAAATTCGCGAGAGGTTCGATGAGCTTTCAACTCCTATTTTGAAGTCTGGAAGACTCTATCAGCTTGCAACTTTTACACAACATGGAACTACCAGCACACTCGACCACGTTATTGCGGTTGCTTATAGCAGTCTTGCCTTTGCTATGAACGCTGGTATCAAGGTTGATGAACACGCGCTTGTACGTGGCGCGCTCCTCCATGACTACTACCTTTACGATTGGCATGATCACGAGGCTGCACCAGACAACTGGCACGGATTTACCCACCCTCGCCATGCACTTGATAATGCCCGCGAAGACTTTCCTGATCTAACGCCTGTTGAGGAAGACATCATCTTGCACCACATGTTTCCTCTTGTCCCCGTTCCGCCTCATACCAAAGAGGCTTGGATTGTTACAACCTGTGATAAAGCTTGCTCAACTGCAGAAACGCTGACAGGTAATCCATACAAAAAAGACGGTTTCCGCCCAACGGGTTTCTCGACGCCTGAGAGTGATTTCCAGGGCACAACCAACAGCGAGTCCGCCGATTTCAACGACTACATGGATTATGGAAATCTCTCGTGAGTACCATGACTGAGACACTGCGCACGCTTTTTGCACTCGATAAGAATATTGAGCTCTTTGTACAGTATCTGCCTCAGATGGTCATAATTTTTGCGCTGATTTCTTTTGGCGGCTGGGTATACGAAACTATCTATTGCTCCGTTGTCGAGGGCGAATTTACCAAGCGCGGCTTTCTTTTTGGACCTACGTGTCCTATTTATGGCATTGGTGCGCTTGCAGTTTGGCTGGTACTAGGCCAGATTTCCAATCCGTTTATTGTCTTTATTATTGGCGGATTTTTGGCCACTGTTATTGAGTACTCAACCGGCCTCTTTTTGGAGCGACGCTTTAAAAAGAAATGGTGGGACTACTCCATGTTCAAGTTCAACTTGCATGGTCGCATTTGTCCCCAGGCCAGCGCTGTGTTTGGAGCTTTTTCAGTTACTTCAGTTTTTGTACTAGTTCCAGCGATGCTTAATATTTTGATGCTTTTCTCCAAGCACACCATCTCTGTACTGGCTTTTATTGTGGTCACACTCTATTTCTTGGATACGGTAGCTAGCCTTCTTTGGAATGGACCAACCACCCATCACAAAGTTGAAGCCGCAGCTCAAGATGCATCTTTGAGGATTGAAGAGGCCGCACATAACGCATCACAGCAGGTTGATGCGATGGCTCAAAGTGCTTCGCAAAAAGTGAGTGCTGCGGCACAAAATGCTTCAGAGAAAGCAAACGAAGCTGCTCAAAAGGCAAACGCGGCAGCCCAAAAAGCAAATGCAGCTGCTCAAAACGCAACCCTTCTTGCCACTCAAAAGGCTAAAGAGGTTTCCCAGAAAGTCCAGGTAACCAAACAAAAGCTTGACGACACCACGCAGAAAGTCAAAGATCACCTGCCAGGTTCGTTCCCCTGGGACAACTAGACGAGCTTCTCGACATACCGAAATACCTCAGCAACTGCTGATTTAGAGTTTGGATTTGTATGTACACTATTGAAAGTAGAGTCAGATACAGCGAGTGCGATGAGACCGGAAAGCTTTCCCTGGTAGGCGTTATGAACTACCTGCAGGATTGCTCGACGTTCCACTCGGAAGATATTGGCCGCGGCTTTAAACAGCTGACCAGCGAGGGATACGCTTGGGTGCTGGCAACTTGGCAGATTCAGGTTGACCGACTCCCTCAATTTGGCGAGAAGATCTGCGTAGGTACCTGGTCGTATCAGATGAAGGGTCTTCAGGCGTCCAGGTCATTTGTCATTAATGATGCAAGTGGCACAAACATCGTAAAAGCTGATTCTACCTGGTATTTAATGGACATTAAAGAGGGTAAGGCTGCTCGTGTTCCAGAAAGCGAAAACGTCTACCTTACTGGCGAACCTCGCGTAGATTTACCGCCTACACCTCGCAAAATTGCACTTGAAGGAAATGCCGTTGAGGGTCCAGCTATTCTTGTTTCTCAGCAGCACCTAGATACAAACAAGCATGTCAACAATGCTCAGTACGTGCTCATGGCTGTCGACACGCTTGTGGCCCTAGGTTATTCTCACAAGCTACGCCGCATCGTGGTTCAGTACAGAAGCCAGGCGCACTTGGGCGACACCATTACTCCCCAGGTATACACTGATGAGACGGGTTTCTCGGTAGTGCTCAAAGATGCCCAGAATTCCACCGTCTTTGCAACAGTCAGACTGGAGGGATAACATGTCCGAGGCCAAGACAGTCAATGTAGCTGCGGCTATCTTCTATAAGGACAACAAAATTCTTGCCGCTTGCAGGGCCGACGCTGATAACGCTGGCTTCTGGGAGTTTCCTGGCGGAAAGGTTGAGGCTGGAGAGACCTCCGAGCAGGCCCTGCGTCGAGAAATTCAGGAAGAGCTGCACTGTAGCGTGCAAGCAGCGTTCTTCTATGACACGGTAACTTACTCCTACCCCACCTTTGAACTGCATATGGATTGTTTTGTCTGCACACTTGGCGAGTCTGAGGAACCTGTTGCAGATTCAGAGGTTCACTCAGAGCTTCGTTGGCTTGCTCAAAACGAGCTGCTTGACGTGCAGTGGCTTCCTGCGGACATTGAGCTTATCAGGCAGCTTGGCACGTTCTGGAACGACATCTTTGCGTCGCAGCACTTGTAGGAGCTGCCGATGCGCGAGCCGCGGGTGCGGGAGCTGCGAGTGTAGGCGAGCTGAAAGCGTGGACGAATCGTCGTGTGCAGAATACTTTGCAGAGTATGTGGAGTGACTAAAAGAGGGGTTTCTCGCCATGAAATCCTTGAGCAACGACGGGTATCATCAAAGTGTAAGCGTTTGATTGAGGATTGATGGCAAAGAAAGACGACAACCAAGATACCAGGCACAACAGGCATGAATTTGGCGACGAGGGCCCTGATTTTGACCCAAACGATCCGTCGCAGATGCCTGATGGCTCTCCTTTTCCTGCGGGCTTGCTATTTTTTATAGTTATTATGCTGCTCTCTGGACTGGGGCGTTCTTGTGTTGCGGACAACCAAACTTCCTCAAGTCCGCTTTTTGGAGACCCTTACAGCGCTTATACTGACAGCAACTGGTAATGTGTTTGGCTGAAGCTTGTCAGGGATTTGACCGAGACTTGACTGAGGCTTGACAGAAGCTTGGCACAAGCGCAAATACCAGGTGTTTATTGCAATTTGAACAGTAATTTGAAGGATTGAATATGAGTACAGCAGATCGCATTTTCATTGATATGTGCTCCGACATTATTGAAAACGGTACTACTACCGAGGGCGAGAAGGTCCGTCCTACCTGGGAAGATGGTACCTCTGCATACACAATCAAGAAGTTTGGCGTCTGCAACCGTTATGATTTACGCGAGGAGTTTCCTGCGCTGACGCTTCGTCGTACCGCTCTCAAGAGCGCTATGGATGAGGTGCTGTGGATTTACCAGAAGAAGTCCAACAACGTTAACGATCTCAATTCTCACATCTGGGATTCATGGGCTGATGAGTCTGGCTCCATTGGCAAGGCTTACGGCTATCAGGTTGGACAGGTTTCTCACTATGCTGATGGCGATTATGACCAGATGGATCGCGTGCTTAAGGATCTCAAAGAGAATCCGTTTAGCCGTCGAATTATGACCAATCTGTACACTTTTGCCGATCTCTCTGAGATGAACCTCTACCCTTGCGCATTCAACGCAATCTATAACGTTACTCAGGAGCCTGGCAAGGACAAACCTACACTTAACCTGCTGCTTGTTCAACGTAGCCAGGATATTCTTGCAGCTAACAACTGGAATGTTTGCCAGTACGCAATCCTGTTGATGATGGTTGCGCAGGTTAGCGGCATGGAGGCCGGCGAGCTGGTTCACATGATTGCCGACGCTCACATTTACGATCGTCACGTGGATATTGTCAAAGAATTGATTTCTCGCCCAACCTTTGATGCACCAAAGGTGAGCCTGAACCCTAACGTCACTAACTTCTACGACTTCACTACTGACGACCTCATTGTCGAGGATTATCAGCACGGCCCACAGGTCAAGAACATTCCGATTGCTGTTTAAACGCGGCTGCGGCTGCAGCCGCGGTTGGCGCTGCAAACACATCCGAGCGGATGCGGCTGGCGTTGTAGGCACGCCCGAGTGGATGCGGCTGGCGTTGTAGGCACGCCCGAGTGGATGCTCAAGCTAACATCATTATTTCTTTAAGACGATACTTGCCAGGAGAACCACATGAACGCAATTGTTTCTGTAACACGCGATTGGGGCATCGGATGCGACGGGGACCTTCTCATCCCCAACAAGGCCGACATGAAGTACTTTGTCGATCATACGCGTGGTTGCACGGTTGTCATGGGTAGAAAGACGCTGGAGAGCTTCCCAAGCGGACCGCTTAAAGGTCGCCGCAACATTGTCATTTCGAGAAATGCCGATTACCAGGTCGAAGGCGTAGAGGTTGTGTCGTCGGCTGAGGAGGCGCTTCGTTTAGTTGCGGATGAAGCTCCCGAGAAGGTCTGGCTT
>CAKARF010000046.1 GCA_916720465.1 uncultured Atopobium sp.
GCCTGGTCAGGAATTGACTACTTTGTAAAGTCTTGGCAATACATTGCTGAAGTTTAACAAGATGGCGTCTCACTGAGACGCCATATTTGTATAAGATAAGCTCATGTGCAGGTCAAACGGTTTTCTGCTGAATGAAAAGTTGGGATTCAAATGTTTTCATCTAAAGTTCTTTTAGAAGCTCAACAAGTTGTTTCAGAGGCTCTTGCAACTGGTCTTACTGTAGCTTCCGCTGAGTCTTGTACGGGAGGACTTGTTGCGGGCGCTCTTACAGCCATCTCTGGATCATCAAGCGTGCTTAAGGGCTCTGTTGTAAGCTATACCATTGAGATTAAGCAAAAGGTATTAGGCGTTTCAAAAGACATTTTTGATGAACCGTCCCTTGGCGCTGTTTCTGAGCCCTGCGCAGCTCAAATGGCTTCGGGCGTTAGAGACATTATTGGATCAGATATTGCAGTTTCCGTTACAGGAATAGCTGGCCCAACAGGAGAAGAGCCTGGTAAACCAGTTGGAACAGTTTGGTTTGGTATTAACAGCAAAAACTTTACCTATACGGTCTGTAAACATTTTTCTGGTAATAGAGAACAGGTGCGAGAAGCTGCTGTTTTGCAGGCTTTGCAATTAATTCATGAAGCAATTGTGAAGGCTTAAAATCCGATTTTAAGAGAGAGGCTCAAAACTAGTTTGTTTTGAGCCTCTTAATTTCTGCGACTATGCAGGACTTATACAGTCAAATTTGTAATTAAGAAGAAATTAGCTGTTCAAGAGCGGAAAAATAGAGGTAAGAATTCAGACAAATTCCCTCTATAGAGTATATGTTTGACGTTGACATAGAACGTCTGTTCTTATATTATCATGGTATCAGAAAGAGCAAGGAGTATTCATGGCTAAAAAGGCAGTTTCAAAAGAGATCAAAGCTCGTACTACTGGTGATGAGAGGGATGAGGTTATCTCTTCAACTACAGCAGAGATCGAGAAGAAATTTGGTGCAGGCGCCATTATGCGTTTAGGTGAGGGTGGTCCTGCCTTTGATATTCAGGCTATTCCAACTGGCTCACTTGCTCTTGATGCAGCATTGGGTATTGGCGGCGTTCCTCGCGGCCGTATCGTAGAGATTTATGGCCCAGAGTCCTCTGGTAAGACAACTCTTTCTCTAGAAATTCTTGCAGAAGCTCAGGCTCTCGGTGGTGTTGTTGCCTTTATTGACGCAGAGCACGCACTAGACCCAGGCTATGCAGCTCGTATTGGCGTTGATATTGACGATGTTTTAATTTCTCAGCCAGATACTGGTGAGCAGGCTTTAGAGATTTGCGACATGCTTGTTCGCTCAGGCGCCATTGATGTTGTAGTTGTAGACTCCGTTGCTGCTCTTGTTCCTCGTGCAGAGATTGAGGGAGAAATCGGCGATTCTAGCGTTGGTCTTCAGGCTCGTCTTATGAGTCAAGCTCTCCGTAAGTTAGCCGGCTCTCTTTCAAAGTCTAATACGCTCTGTATTTTCATTAACCAACTTAGAGAGAAGATTGGCGTAATGTTTGGAAGCCCAGAGACCACTTCCGGTGGTAGGGCTCTGAAGTTCTTCTCCACTGTTCGTATGGATATTCGCCGTGTTGACAGCATTAAGGTAAATGGAGAAAACGTTGGTAACCGTGTTCGCGTCAAGGTTGTAAAGAACAAGGTTGCTCCACCTTTTAAGGTTGCTGAGTTTGACATTATGTATGGTCAAGGAATCTCCAAAGAAGGTTCCATTCTTGATATGGCTGTTGATTTTGAGATTGTCAACAAGTCTGGAGCTTGGTTTACCTATGAGGGTGAGCGTCTTGGCCAGGGTAGAGAAGCAGCTAAATCTTTCCTTACTGCCAATCCAGATCTCATGGAGGAGATTGATCACAAGGTACGAGTTGCTTGTGGCCTTGTATTTGATGAAGATTCCGAAGTTGGTACTCCGGTTGCAACGGAAGATTCTGCTGAATAATGTCAGAAATTTCTTGGTCGATTGAGCTTCCAAAAAAGAAACAGGCAGTTCTAGGTCAGGCAAAGCCTAAAGCAAAGATACTTTTAGAAACTGAAGTTGGAGGGACGGAGGAATTCTTTGTCCCTCCAACAGTAGCTCGTGCTCTTCAGAACAAAGAGAAAGATGGTGTTTTTACACCTTCTTCTCGTAATGAGTTTTTATATGAGCTAAAAGAGATTTCAACGCAGTGCATTAAAGCTCGTATTGAGGCTTTGATTGTAAAAAGGGACTACTCTACAGCAGAGCTTCAAAAAAAGCTCATGCTTGATGGCTATCAGAAGAATGTAAGAGACCCTGCAGTGCAGAGGGCTGTTGAAGTTGGTTTGATTAATGACAGTCGTTTTGCAGACGTCTATATACGTTCAAAAATTTCGCAAGGCTGGGGTCCTCTTAAAATTAAAACTGAAATTTCTAAAAAAGGGATTGAAGTTGAGACACTCCCTGGATGGCCTGACGCTTATTTTTCTGATGTGGATGAATTTGAAGTTGCGTATTCTTTGGCCCAGAGAAAACACCTGTCGGGAAAAAATGATTATGAGAAGCTTGTCAGGTTTCTCGCCACAAAGGGATATTCATTTTCTATAGCATCATCTGTTGCTAAAAAGATTTTGGATGAAAACGCCACATCTGAATGAATATATTTGCTTAGCTTATAAGTCTGTTGTATTGATGTACTTTACTTTTCCTACCTGCTATTTATTGACAAAAGTTACAATGCTCTATACGATAAATATGCCGTGAATAGGCTCATTTCCGCTGGGCAACCAGCGTCACGTATACAGTAGGTATCTCATACACTTGATCTATCTCTGCATGTGGCATGACCAGCCAATGAACCCTGCTCATGGCGGGTTCTTTAGACACTGTTGTGTCTAAAGTCTCCTGAACACTTTTGTAATCGCCATTTGAGGAGTAGGTATGGAATTAGCAGCGGTAGGCATTGTTTGCCTTCTTGTGGGAGTAGGCCTTGCATACGGCGTACTCTCTAACATTAGTAATTCAAAGATTAAAACTGCAGAACAGCAGTTAAAAGATGCTCAGACTAGTGCAGATCGTATTGCTTCTGAAGCAGCTCGCCAGGCAGAAACAGTTAAAAAAGAAGCTGTTCTTGAGGCTAAAGAAGAAGTTCTTCAGCTTAAGCAGGCAGCAGAGGCAGATGAGAAAAAGCGTAAGAGTGAGCTCCGTAGCATGGAGAATCGTATTCTTCAGCGTGAAGAGTCCCTTGATCACCGTACTGATGCACTAGAGAAGCGTGAGCATCAGCTCTCCAGCCTTCAGGGCCAGCTTGATCGTCGTAAGAACGATTTGGATTCTCTTGTTTCTCAGCAGTCTCAAGAGCTTGAGCGCATTGCAGCTCTTACAAAAGATGAGGCTCATGATGAGCTTCTGGCTCGAGTCCGTTCTGAAAGTGTTCGCGATGAGGCTATGATTCTTCGTGAGTCTGAGCAGCGCGTTCGTGCACAAGCAGATAAAACTGCACGTGAGATTATTTCTACCGCTATTCAGCGTGTCGCTGCAGATCAGGCTTCTGAGATTACAGTAACTTCCGTCCATATCCCATCTGATGATCTAAAGGGTAGGATTATTGGACGTGAGGGTAGAAACATTCGTACCTTCGAGCAGGTGTCTGGTGTTTCTCTTGTTATTGATGACACTCCAGAGACTGTAGTTCTTTCAAGTTTTGATCCAGTCCGCCGTGAGACCGCTCGTGTTGCACTTGAGAACCTCATTGCAGACGGTCGTATTCATCCAGCTCGTATTGAGGAGCTCTACAAGAAGGCTGAGGCTCTTGTTAACGAGCGTGTTCTTGAGGCTGGCGAACAGGCTGCATTTGATTGTGGTATTCACGATCTTCATCCAGAGATCGTAAAGACTCTTGGTAAGCTTCGCTACCGTACTTCTTACGGTCAGAACGTTCTTGCTCACTCTGTTCAGGTTGCAGTACTTTGCGGCATTATGGCTGAAGAGCTTGGCCTTGAGCCTGCTCCAGCTAAGCGCGCTGGTCTGCTTCATGACCTTGGTAAGGCAATTGACCACGAGGTTGAGGGTCCACACGCTGTAATTGGTGCAGATCTTGCTCGTCGTCATGGTGAGCGTCCAGAGATTGTTCACGCCATTGAGGCTCATCACGCAGATATCGAGCCAAATACTGTTCTTGACATGCTTGTTATGGCTGCAGACGCTATTTCTGCTGCACGTCCTGGTGCTCGTCGTGAGTCTGCTGAGAACTACATCAAGCGTCTTGAGAAGCTTGAGGCTATCTCTAATGCGCACGAGGGCGTTGAGCGTACTTACGCAATGCAGGCTGGCCGTGAGCTTCACGTGATGGTTGAGCCTCAGATGATTAGCGATTCCGAGGCAACTGTTCTTGCTCACGATATTGCTAAGCAAATTGAGGATGAGATGGAATACCCAGGACAGGTCCGCGTTGTTGTTATTCGCGAGTCTCGTGCTGTAGACGTTGCTAAGTAATTTATGGCAGCCACTTCTACTGACTTAACAGGTTTTGTCGCCTCCATGGGAGGTGAACGCGCACTCCGTGTCGAGGAATCCCTCGGCGCGGGGTACGTTCGTTTACGCGTAGCAGAAGCAGAGCGTAGACAGGCAAAACACGATATCCGTTCGGTAGAAGATATTGTTATCGAGCTCTTACGTAATTCTCGCGATGCTGGTGCTCGTCACATTTATGTTGCAACCTCAAAAGAGGGTGCACTCAGAACTATCACCATACTTGATGATGGTCAGGGTATTCCAAAAGACATGCAGGAGAAAATCTTTGAAGCTCGTGTAACTTCAAAGCTTGAGAGTATGCATATGGACCGTTGGGGAATTCATGGACGAGGCATGGCTCTTTATTCCATCAGAGAAAACTGTGAATCAGCCCAGGTTGTGGCTTCTGCTCCAGGACTTGGCTCTGTTATTCAGATTGTGGTAGACACTACTAAAATTTCCGAGCGAGTAGATCAGTCTACTTGGCCAACCTGTGGTTTGAATGAGGACGGATTCAAGACAACCGTTAAAGGCCCCCATAATATCATTCGTACCTGCTGTGACTTTGCGCTTGAGGTTAAAGGCTCGTGTGAGGTAATGCTGGGCTCTGCTGCAGAGATTGCAGCTACTGCTCGTCGCAGAATTGCACAGACGCTTGATATCGCTGACCTGCTATTTGTTGAAGGCTTTGAAAACGTTCCTGTTCTTGAGCGCTTCAGGGCCGCAGCGGATGCAACAGAGCTTTCTGAGGTTTGTAAGTCTCTTGGACTTTCTATGTCAGATAGAACTGCTCATAGAATTATTGCTGAGCAGATTAAGCCTTTGCGTAGTGTGTATGCACAGGTCAGCCACACTGTTGAACCTGAAGGGGTTTCTCGCGAAATTGATCTGATGAAAGACCACCGAGGCCTCAAGATGAGTAAGGCTGATATCAGCAGTTTTTCTCGAAAAATGGAGCAGAGCTTTGCTGATTTGTCCGAGAAATACTATGTTTCTTTGACGTCTGAGCCTCGTGTCCGTGTAAGTAAAAACAAAATTGTTGTGACTTTTGATATTGAGTCGCAAGAGTAGAACAAACGCACAATAATTGGAGCACTCATGGGTTTGCTTAAAGTTTCAAGTAAGTCTTCACCAGCTTCTGTAGCAGGAGCTATTGCGGGACTGGTTAAAGATAATGAGCCTGTTATGCTCCAGTGCATTGGTGCGGGTGCAGTCAACCAGGGCATCAAAGCT
Organism: uncultured Atopobium sp.; assembly: GCA_916720465.1. GTDB lineage: Bacteria > Actinomycetota > Coriobacteriia > Coriobacteriales > Atopobiaceae > Lancefieldella. The sequence goes on from CAKARF010000046.1 coordinate 5,732, forward strand.
ATTGCTATTGCGCGTGGCTTCTTGATTCCTTGCGGTCTGGATATCACCTGTGCTCCAACATTTTCTGATATCGAAATTGCAGGGGAGAGTAGAACTGCAATTAAAATTGCCATTTATGTCCACACACTGTCTGCCCCTGATACGCAGACTCCAGCTGTTAGTTCCACTGAGTATAACGAGGTACTTTAAGCATGATTGAAAATTCCGAGCTCGTAGGAAAAACATATCACATCAAAACTTTTGGCTGCCAGATGAATCTGCACGATACAGAGCGAGTCTCTGGTCTGCTTGAGGCTTGTGGCTGCAATGAGGTTTCAGATACTGATGACGCGGACATTGTCATCTTCATGACCTGTAGCGTTCGCGAGAATGCCGATCAGCGTCTTTATGGTCAGGCTTCTGCGATGGTCAGTGCTCCAACACCTCCATCTGGCAAGCGTATTGTTGCTATTGGCGGCTGCATTGCACAGCGTGATGGCGAGAAGCTTCGTGAAAAGGTTCCAGCCGTTGACGTTGTGTTTGGCACCAGCGCTCTTGCAAGCCTGCCTGCACTTCTCACCAGCGCATTTAGAGGCGAGAATGACCGTGTTGCTGTAGACACCTCTGAGGAGGGCAAGGGCTTCTCCACAGACCTGCCAAGTAATCGCGCTCAGCAATATCACGCTTGGGTGCCTATCATGACTGGCTGCAACAATTTCTGCACCTATTGCATTGTTCCTTACGTTCGCGGTCGAGAGCGCAGTCGTACCTTTGAGGCTGTTATTGGTGAGTGCGAGCGTCTTGTTGCAGATGGCGTCCGCGAAATTACTCTGCTTGGTCAAAATGTTAACTCGTATGGCCGCGACCTTTACGGCAAGCCTCGTTTTGCGGAGCTTTTACGTGCGGTTGGTCAGACAGGCGTAGAGCGCATTCGTTTTACCTCGTCAAATCCAAAAGATCTTACTGATGAGACTATTGCAGCAATGAAAGAAACTCCAGCTGTCATGCCTCACCTTCATCTTGCGGTTCAAAGCGGATCTACACGCATTCTCAAGAAGATGAACCGCAGCTATACACGAGAAGAGTACTTAGACGTGGTTTCTCGCCTTCGTGCAACCATTCCAGGTTTGGCGCTTTCAACTGACATTATTGTTGGCTTCCCAGGAGAGACCGAGGAAGACTTTGAAGATACGCTCTCTTTGGTCAAAGAAGCTGGTTACTCTTCTGCGTATACTTTCATTTACTCTAAACGCCCCGGCACTCCTGCAGCAAAATATGAGGATAATACGCCTCATGAGGTTATTCAGGAGCGCTTTGACAGACTTGCCGAGCTTGTGGCTCAGCAGGCGCATGACGCTAACCAGATAGATTTGAATACTACACAGGCAGTTCTTGTTGAAGGCACTTCCAAGCGTGACGATTCTGTCATGGT
>CAKARF010000047.1 GCA_916720465.1 uncultured Atopobium sp.
TCCATGAGCCTTGAAGGAGCACCGTTAATCAGGTACTCAGACTCTCCAGAGCGATACATGCGCCTGGTGATGCCAATTTCAGAGAAATCAATAGGAATGGTATGGTCAGAGTTATCCAAGACCAGTGTTACCTCAGCAACACCCACCGCTCCCCTTGCTGACGAGCCAGAGAAGATAACGTCTTCCATAGCCTGGCCACGGAGCATCTTTGCGCTCTGCTCGCCCAATACCCAAAGAATTGCGTCAGAGACATTGGACTTACCCGAGCCATTAGGACCAACGACAACGGTAAGACCGGGGTCAAAAACCATCTGAGTTTTATCAGCGAATGACTTAAAACCCTTGAGTGTCAGCGATTTTAGATACACGGGTACAGGGTACCTTTCTACCTTAGGTGCATTTCTGCATCAGCATCAAGCGGAGCATCATCCACACCAAGACGTACCAACGCGTCTTGAGCGGCTTCTGACTCTGCGGCTTTCTTTGATGGTCCCTGTCCACGACCCACCTTAAGGCCGTCGACAAATACCACAGCGGTAAACGTTGGCGTATGGGCAGGGCCGCTCTCACCAATAAGCTTGTACTCTGGGGTAGCCTTACCTTTAGCTTGTACCGCTTCCTGCAAACGAGATTTAGGACTTACCGAACGAACTGCCAGCGCTGGAGAAATATGAGGTCCAAGCGTACGAATAACAAACTCGTGCGTCGGATCAAAGCCCGCATCAAGGTAGAGCGCGCCAACAATGGACTCGTAAACATTCTCCAAAGCAGACTTCATGCCACGCTTTCCCGTGCCCTTCTCGGAAATTCCCATAACAATTAAAGGAGAAATTCCTAGAGCATCAGAGACAATAGAGAGCGTATGGCCGGATACCAGAGAGATTTTTAGCCTAGTAAGTTGGCCTTCGTCCATATCTGGATAGCGCTCAAACAGCTCTGTTGCAATAATGGCACCAAGAATTGAGTCACCCAAAAACTCCAGACGCTCATACGAAGCAGAAACAGGCTTGCCCTCCACCGCCGAAGGGTGTGTGAGGGCAGCCTCAATTAGTTCTTTATTGGTAAATGTGTGACCGCAAATAGCTTCTGCAGCAGCTACTCGTTCGTGCAATTTCACGTATAAAACCTACTTAAGCAGCAAGAATAGCATCTACTGCGTCACCAACGGTAGCAATCTCATCGATGTTTTCTGCATCAAAAGTCATATCAAACTCTTGCTCAAGGTCTGTGACAAGCTGCAAAAGATCAAAAGAGTCTGCACCCAGGTCCTTAAATGAGGTGCCCTCTGTGAGCTCAACGGAATCGTCAAGGTCCAGCGTCTCTCTAACAACGTCAATTACCTTTTCAAGTGTTTCTGTGCGATCCATACATCCTCCTTGCACACAACAATGACGTTAGTAATTTTACCCCGTGATGGGCATCTGTATGATGACATTACTAAAGCTGAAACAAACAATCTTAAAAAAGTAAAGCCCACAGAATTGTCCATGGGCTCCACCATAACTTATAAAAATTTTTATGTTACAGGCGCTTTTACTACAGCTGAATTGAAGAAGAGATTTTCTCAATTAAGTTGGCACGCACTGCATTGGCTGCAGAGAGTGTTCCTGCACACACTGCAGAAGAGCTGGTAGCACCATGTCCTTTAAGCACAGGAGCCGAGACGCCCAGCAAGAAGGCGCCGCCCACAGAATCTCCTGAAAGCTCTGCTGCCGTAGCCTTAAGAGCGTCTTTCAAAAGCAGTGCGCCAAACGCAGCCTTCTTGGATGAATTAATTGCATCCTTAAGGCTAGACATAATAAATTTGCCCGTGCTCTCAATGGATTTCAAAGCTACATTTCCGGTAAAGCCGTCTGTCACAATGACGTCAAAACGGCTTCCTAAAATATCAGTCCCTTCAGCGTTTCCACCAAAATTAATAGGCGCCTCTGCAAGAGCCGCATGATATGAGAGAGCAAGCTCAGAACCCTTGGTCTCTTCAGATCCATTGCAGAGAAGGCCTACGGTTGGATTTTCAATTCCAAGCGATGCGTTGGCAAAGGCCTTGCCCATTTGTGCAAATTGCACTAAAACGTCTGGACGCACATCAGCGTTGGCGCCAGTGTCCAAAAAGACTGTTTTATGACCGCCAAGTCCAGGAAGAATCAAGGTGAGTGCTGGGCGCTTTACGCCTTTGATGCGACCAATGCCAAAAGTAGCAGCGGTAAGCACTGCTCCTGTGGAGCCTGCCGAGAAAAGACCATCGGCCTCTCCTGCCTTAACCGCCTGAGCGGCCCTGACAATACTGGCGTCTTTTTTCTGTCTAACCGCATTAGCAGGATGCTCGCTCATGGCAATAACTTCAGTAGTGACCAAAGCCTTTGCACGATTGTGATTGTTTGCAAAAGGAGTAACAAACTCATCAGCTCCGGCGAGAAGAACCTCTAGCTCTTGGTCCTTCTCGAGAGCCATACGTACTCCCTCAAGAACAACCTCAGGGCTTTGGTCAGATCCCATAACGTCTACACAAATAACGGGCATGTTAACTCCTTAGTGCTATAAAAAAGAAGGCCGGCCCCTAAAGAACCGGCCTTCTTGGCCATACGATGTATGAGTGTTACTCAGTAACAACAACCTCACGGTCCTTGTAGAAGCCACAGTTAGGGCATACGTGGTGAGGAAGCTTTGGAGCGCCGCACTGTGGGCATACAGAGCGAGCTGCTGCGTTAAGCTTGCTGTTTGCCGAACGACGGGTGTGGGTTGCGCCGCGGCCCTTCTTTTGTTTAGGTACTGCCATCTTAAACCTCTTTTGCTCTTGCTAGCGCCCCTAAAACACATGAGGGCGCGACCCATTCACATAATGCGTTGGATACTATACCACGTACTGACACATTTTGTACGTAGATACAGCATTTATTCACCATTTAGGAGAAGAAATTTTATTTTACTCTTCCGAATCCGGCTCAATCACAAGATTTTTAAGTGCCGCAAACGGGTTTGAAGCAAGCTTTTCTTCTTCTCGCTTCTGCTCAATCTGAGCTGCGTGACCGCAATCTTCTTCGTTCAGATTGCAACCGCATACTGGGCAAAGTCCCTTGCAGTCGGACTTGCACAGTACAACATAAGGCGTCTCCATAACAAGCGAAGGTAAAAGAGCCTCTGCAAGATTGATGGTTTTATCGGCATTTACTAAAACGTAATCTGCCTCATCTTCATCGTCTGCAGAAATTACAGGCTCTTCAAAGAGATAATACTCATCTACCTCTGCGTTTAAAGAGAGTTGTGCGTCCTCAAGACAACGGTCACACGTACCAACTGCGTCAGCACGAAGCATTCCGGTAACCAAAATGCCCTCACCCGCGTTGGTAAGCACTAGATCAAAATCAATTCCCATGGGGAGAGAAAATTCATGCTCTCCCAACTCATATGAGTCTTCATTAAGATGGCCCGCATAAGAAACGGTATCGCCTGCATTTGCAAGACGATCATCTAGCGCATAAAGAACTGGTTGCATTGGAACTACCAGGCAACATTATTGCTGGTGTTACGAGGACCAGAGTTCTCATCAAGCGTCTGACGAACACGAGAGACAGAATTTGTCAGGCTCTTAAGGTTCTCCTCAAGGTGAGCAAGAACGGTATCTGCGTACTCCTCAGCGTTGTAGCGAGTATCACGCTCGTACTGCTCTGCCTGGTCACGAATAGTGTCTGCCTGCTGCTGAGCAAGGCGGACAACCTCCTGGTCACCAGCAAGAATCATAGCCTGCTGCTGTGCGTCAGCAATGATGGACTCTGCCTGAGCACGTGCGCGCTCAAGGGTCTCATCCTCTTCCTTGATGATGCGACGAGCGGTTGCAAACTCTTCTGGGAAAACACGACGAATCTCGTCAAGAAGCTCGTAGAAGTCCTGGGCATCAATAATCTTCTTGTTACCGCCATCCATAAAAGGTGACTTAGCCTCAGTTACAATCTGCTCAATCTCAGATACAAGGCTCTCAATTTCCTCGCCTGGCTGCATCCAGGGCTCCTTTCAGTCCAATACATAAGCCGTGTTATATGCACATATAGCCCACATGACCACGACGCATAAAACACCTTTTTAAGAATGTTAGCAGAATATAATGAAAATGCAGGGCAAATATACTTAATTACCGCAATTATGCAGAGCTTCAAGCTTTTTAATGACGTTCTTTGGTACCAAAAATGATACGTCTGCGCCCATGGCTGAAATTTCTCTGACAATTGAAGAAGAAATGTAGCCGTACTCTGGACTGGACATAACAAAGATGCTCTCCAGCTCAGGAGCCATATGGGAGTTAAGGTCTGCCTGCTGAAGCTCATACTCAAAGTCTGTCATAGCCCTCAGGCCTTTGACCACACCGCCTGCTCCACGAGCGTTGCAGAAATCAACAAGAAGACCTTCCATAGGCTCTACAGAAACGTCCACAAGACCTTCATCTACAAGAGCATCTTTAAGCATCTGTACGCGCTCTTCAAGAGAAAAAGTAGTTCCTGTGCCATGCTTACGCTTAGAAGCTGCAACAGCTACCGTGACATTTTCAAAAAGGCGAGAAGCTCGTCTGATTACATCAAGGTGTCCGTTTGTGACGGGATCAAAAGTACCTGGTACAACTACGTGAGTGATGCTGTTCAACGTATCTCCTATCCCTCACAACGAACAAGTACATCAACTTGAGCAATACCATAGCGCTTACTCTTAGAAAGCTCAAAGTTGTCAAGAGAAACTGAATCTGATTTGTGACTATGTTCGTACACTACCACAGCATCTTCTGTCAGACTTCCCTGCTGGATTAAATCTCTGAGTAGCTTGGACACTACTTCAGCTTCAACGGCATAAGGCGGGTCCAAAAATACCACGTCAAAAGGAGCTCCAAATAGCTGGGATGACTCAGCAAGACGCGCAGTATCACCACAGATAACACTCATCTCAGAGGAGGCTACACCAAGTGACTTAGCCGTACGCTTAATGCGCTCACATGTCTTTCTGTCTTTATCAACAAAGGTAGCGTACAGTGCGCCTCTAGAAAGCAACTCAAAGCCCATAGCACCCGAGCCTGCAAAAGCATCAAGCACTCTAGACTCACTGAGGTCAAGACCGCGAGAAGCCAAGATGGAACTTGCAATGGCCTCGCGCGTACGATCAGTGGTTGGTCGCGTAGTCCCCTTGCCATCAGGGGCCTCAATTGCACGACCTTTCCATTTTCCACCAACAATCCTCATGGGTTTCTCGCCACCAAACCTATCTTGTACTGTAGTTTACCTGCGGGTTATTACTTATAGCCAAGCTCTTCAAAGTAGATGCCAAAGCGGTCTTTTGCCTCAATTCCCAAGGTAGCATAGGCATCGCTCGTAAGATTTGGATCCTGTGCCGTAATTGCCAGAGCGTCCATGTGGGCTGCCTCAATAAGATCTGCGTCTGCATAGAGGTCAGAAATCTTGAGCGTAGTGCCGCCGGACTGACGGTACCCCAAAGTTTCTCCCTCGTGCCTAAGTTCCAGGTCAAGCTCTGCCAAGCGCGCACCATCAGAGGTTTGCTCAAGGGCGGCCAAACGCTTTCTTGCGGTAGAGCCTCGTTTGGCGTTGCTAGCAAGATAGACAGTTCCTGGGAAGTCTCCTCGACCAACACGGCCTCTGAGCTGGTGCAGCGTTGCCAAACCAAAACGGTCAGCATTAAAGACAACCATGACCGTAGCGTTAGGAACGTCAACGCCAACCTCAATGACGGTTGTGGAGACCAAAATCTGCGTCTTATTTGCGCCGAACTTTTCCATAACCTGATCTTTTTGTGTCTCAGGCAATCTACCTGTCAAAAGATCGCAGGTAAAGTCCTTGAAAACGGTCTTTGAGAGCTCCTCGTATACACGAGTGGCGCTGTAGAGCTTGCCGTTGGTACGAGCAGCCTCAGGAACATCTTCAAGCTCTTCTTCAGAATCACTTGGGTCAATTAAAGGGCAAACCAAATACGCCTGGTGACCAGCCTGAACAGCCTCTGTCACAGCAGCATATGCTTGGTCAAGGTTTTCTGGCACACACAGTTTGGTGGTAACGCCAGCGCCTGCCTTTGGTCTTTTGGTAATGCGAGACGTATCAACGTCTCCGTACAAAGAAAGCGCCAGCGTACGCGGAATAGGCGTTGCACTCATGGCGAGAAGATCTACGCCTTGTCCTTTTTTACGCAACGCCGTTCTCTGATCAACACCAAAACGATGCTGCTCGTCAACAACGGCAAGGGTGAGCTGCTTAAATACCACGCGATCTGAGAGAAGCGCAGTGGTACCAAAGACAACGGACAAAGAACCGTCGGCTAGGCAAAGTTCAATCTGTTGCCTCTCTTCTTCTGAAGTAGACCCCGTAATAAGAGCCCACGTAATTCCCGCAAGTGAAAGCAAAGGGCCAATCTTTTGAGCATACTGCTGAGCAAGAACCGAGGTAGGAGCCATCACGGCAGCCTGAGTTGAAGAATCTGCAGATGCAGCCAAAGCAACGGCGGCGACGGCTGTTTTACCAGTACCAACGTCACCCAAAAGCAAACGATTCATGATGCGCGGCGTAGCCATGTCAGAAAGAATCTCTTGAGCAGCGTGGTTCTGCTCGGCAGTTAGAGCAAAAGGCAAAGCCTCAATCAGAGCCTTAACTTTAGGCCCGTCAATGATGTGCTCAAATGGCTTATGACCTGCAAGTTCAAGGTTTCTCCTGGCCAAAAGAGCAAGCTGCAAACTTAAGAGCTCATCAAAGGCAAGACGGCGACGAGCCTGTTCAGCTGCGTCCAAACTGGAGGGAAAATGAACCTCACGAAGCGCCGATGAAAGCGACATGAGGCGGTGCTTGGAGACAAGCTCTGAGGGCAGCCAATCACAGACGCTTCCCGTGTCCGCCAGAGCCGCTGACATAATGCGACGCATCCATGCAGGGCTCACGCCCTCAGTAGCTGGGTGAACAGGAAGAATTGCTGCCTTTGAAGGAGCCTCTTTGGAGCGAGCTTC
>CAKARF010000048.1 GCA_916720465.1 uncultured Atopobium sp.
TCGTCTTTTACAATCTGGCAAGCTGCATCAAGAAGTTGATCGCGAAGTGTCTCGTTAGCGGCCTCAGAATACACGCGTACCAGCGCATCCATACGAGAAGGACGAATGAGTACCCAAGAATCGTCTTTAAACTGAAGCTTAAGGCCATCGGCATGGCTTACCGAAACAGGCACTTTACCTGCAACGTTTTCTGGATTGAGACCCGGAAGGATGTTTCTGAACGCCTGAGTAGCTGCAGCATCAAGTCGCACTCCTCGCCTGCTATAACACATGCGACCCAGTTCAGCCTCATCCTCAGAGACAAGCTGTGCAAGCGATTTATGGGTATACGCTAGCATTTCCACGACAAGCAGGGCCACAAGCAGGCCATCTCGCTCCAAAAGATGACTTGGAATACAGATTCCGCCGTACTCCTCTGCGGCGAGAAGGACGTCTCCTTGCTCAATCTCTGAATAAAGTCGAGCAAATCCAACAGGCACGCTTGCAGACTCTAGTCCAAGATGAGCTGCCTGCCTGGATACCGTTGCCGAACAGGTCAGTGTAGAAACAACGCGGCCAATTTGCTTTCTATTTTGTACAAGATGGCGTGTGATAAGCGGAATGAGCTCGTGTGGGCTAAGGAGTCGACCAGTTTCATCTACGGCAGCAGCACGGTCTCCGTCACAATCAAGCAAAAGGCCCAGCTGTGCATGGCGGCTTACCACCATCGAAGAGCACTCATCAGCCCAAGGGTCCGCTGGTTGTGGGTGAATGCCACCAAAATCCCTGACAGGACCTTGGTGCATCTGATGTACAACACATCCACCTGCGGAAAGTACGTCAGCAAGCAGGTCTGTTGCTGCACCATACATAGGATCAACTACCACGCTCGGGCGTAGCTCTTTAATAACAGACACATTAATCTGATTAAGCAGCGCACTTTTATAAGGCGTCACAATATCTGTTGTGGTAAAAGTTCCACGCTGATCTGTTGGCTCAAGCGGCGTTGCGGATTCCACGCGCTGAAGAAAATCACGAGAAACAGGACCTCCATTAGCAGCGCGAATAATCATGCCGCAATATTCGCAGGAAAGCTCAGTTGCGGAAATAATGAGGCCACCAGCTACATCTTTATGATGTGCACAGGCCCAGCAAACAGATGGAGTGGGGCAAAAAGTCTCGGACACACGCACGTCTAAACCAAAGGAAGCCAATGTTGCAGCAGCTTCAAGAGCAGACGAATCTGCTTCAAAGCGTGTGTCAAAGCCGACAAACACAATACCGCCAGGCAGCTTCTCTGACCAGACGGTACCAAGGGCCTCTGCAAGTCTAACTACATTATCCCTGGTAAAGCCTTTATCATAGCGGGCTTGCCAGCCATCGCTGCCAAAACGGAGTATGTCGGGTCTTTTATCCAATGCGGTTGGCATAGCTGCCGAGCGCCTCTTTAAATGCTGCTGCAGAGCTCTGATCAGAGAGTGCCATACGAGCATTAGTTGCTGCCCAAGCTGCAGGAGTACCGGTATCGCAGCCCTCTTCCGCGTCGATTACCAGCGCATACATCTCTTCCTCAGCAAGCAGGCGCTCCATTGCATCTGTCAGCTGAATCTCGTTGCCGGCGCCAGGACCCTGAGTTGCCAGGAGCTCCATAATCTTTGGAGAAAGCAGGTAACGACCAACAATAAACAGGTGAGAAGGTGCGTCCTCTGGACGAGGCTTCTCGACAAGGCCTGTTACCTTCCAAATAGCACCCTCGCCCTCAGAGTTATCTGAAGGAGAAGAGATGCACTCACCTGCGATAATACCGTAGCGATTCACCTGATCTGCAGGGACTGGAGCAACTGCAATGACGGAAGCGCCATTGTGCTGTTTGGAAATCTCTGCCATGCGGATGCACATCTGACGGTCTGGAACAAAGTAATCGCCAAGAAGTACAAAGAATGGCTGGTTACCTACACCGTCTGCAGCGCAAAGCACGGCATGGCCAAGGCCACGAGGATTGTCCTGATAGGTAAAGGAAACAGGAAGTGCAGAAGCTGCATGGACTTTCTCGGCAAGCTCTTGCTTTCCACGAGAAGAAAGGTCTGCTTCAAACTTCTGGTCTTCAGCAAAGTATGTTTCAATCTGTGGCTTCTCGCGAGAATTAATGATGATTACTTCATCGACCTCTTCTGGCTCAAGAGCCTCTTCTACTACGTACTGAATGACGGGCTTATCCAAAACAGGCAACAGCTCTTTAGGAGTTACCTTTGTTGCAGGTAGAAAACGCGTACCTAGACCTGCTGCTGGGATAATTGCCTTCATGTGTTTACCTTTCACCTATGAGCCCTGTTGGCTCTGCACACCTAACGTGCGCTTGTAAGAATGCGGTTTTGCCGCCGATAAACTCAAATGACAGGCGCCTTTATACGTACCAGTTTGCATAAGCGCCAGGTTACATTACTTGCTTGGAATCTCAATTCCACGCTTCTCAAGGAATTCAATGAGCTTGGCCAGCGTGTCTACAGAAAGCGAGTGCTCCATAAGACAAGCCTCTGCGTCTGCAGTCTCTGTGTCTACGCCCAAATCCTCCTCAAGGAAGGTGCGAAGCGCACGGTGAGCACGCCATGTGGTACGGGCATTTGCCTCGCCTTCTTTGGTCAGCGTGACACGACCATAACGACTCTGCTCAACCATGTCCTGCTCTTTAAGCTGGGATAGTGCCTTGTTGACGCTTGCTTTGGAAACATCAAGGCTCTCGGCAATATCAACGGAGCGGACGCTCTTATCGTCATCTGGTTGCTCAAGTGCAATGCGATAAATTGCCTCGAGATAGTCCTCGCCGGCTTTTGTCAGTGTGTGGTCGTTTTGTACGTTATCGTTGGCCATAACTCTCCTCCGACGACTGCTTGGCAGTCTTTTTCATGCAAAATCAGTTGCGCTATGCAACGGAAATATTTCTAACACTTGAATGATACCCAAAAACGCCGCTAAGGTTTACTGGCGAGAAGAGCTGTTTGAAGATTCTGAGGACTCTTCTGAGCTTTTCTCGGCAGCCTCAGCATTTGCCTCGGCATCTGTTTGTCCGTTTAAGCTAGACGGATCGTCTCCTGCATCAATTACTTTCATCATCTTTGCAAGTGCGTCTTTATCTGCAATGACATACGACTGGCCGTCAATTTCTGTTCCCTCGGATGGCACGTATGCTGTATAGATATCCTTGTCAGTGTTCATGCCAATCATCTGAGTGCCCAGAGAAATAATGTTTGAAACAGAGAGATCGGTAATAACCATGCTTGCCGTTGAATTGACAGTATTTGCAATGGCCACAGGGTCTCCTGTGTTCAGAATCTGGGCAATCATAGCCTTGATGAAGGTTCTCTGATGGCGCATGCGAGTGTAATCGCTGTCTGCAAAAGCGTAGCGAACACGAGTAAAGAAGAGTGCCTGAGCACCGTTCAGTTTCTGAACACCAGGGTACAATTCAACAACGTCGCTGAAGTTCTCTGTATCGCGCATGTACTGCTCAACGTTTACGGTTACGCCACCAAGAGCATCTGTAATGCCTGCGAGACCATCAAAGTTGACCTCTGCATAGTGGGCAATATGTACGCCGCACAGTTCATTTACAGCTTGTACCATGCCATTTGCGCCGTCATAGTAGTGGACGGCGTTAATCTTCATGTAAGAACCCTTCCACAAGACACGGGTATCTCGTGGAATAGAAAGCATAGTCACACGCTTATGGATAGGATCAACGCGCGCCAAAATAATGGAATCCGCACGATATTCAGTCTCGCCAGGTCGGCCGTCGGTTCCTAGAAGCAGCATATAATAGGGGTCGCTTGGTGCAGAAGGCTCCTGAAGCGTCTGACGAAGCTCAGCAGTAATGACCTGCGAGTTATTGAGCTGCGCCTGAACGCTTGCATACCAGATACCTGCGCCCACCACAGCGGCAACAAAAACAGCAGCAAAGATGCCCAGAAGCGACCTGACTACCATCTGCTTTCTGAAGACACGCTTACGCCGCTTGTGGTAGCCCTCTGCCTGCGTGCGGCTAAAAGGAGAGTTGCTCACTGCAGCATTCTGCGACGTATTGGCTGCAGCGCTTGGCGCAGTACCTTGGGTACTTCCCGTAGCGGTATTTTGTGCAGCGTCAGCCGAAGCGCCCTGTGAGGCCCCGTTGTCGAGCGGTTTTGCATGCTTTGGTTTAGTTGACACGAACTATCCTTCGATAAAGTCGTCGTCTGGAATGGTGGTGCGCTGAGCATCTGCTCCTAATGCGACGAGTTTCTCGACAAATCCTTCGTAACCGCGGTCAATGTGATGGATGGCAGAAACGATTGTTTCTCCCTCGGCCACAAGACCAGCCATAACAAGCGCGGCTCCACCACGAAGATCTGGTGACTTGACCTGCGCTCCCTCAAAGCCGGAGACGCCGCGAACAATAGCGTGATGGCCCTCGATGGTGATGTCTGCTCCCATGCGAGAAAGCTCGGATGCCAACATAAAGCGGTTCTCAAAGACGTTTTCCGTGATAATGCAGGTACCCTTAGCCAGAGCAAGCAGCGTCATAGTCTGTGCCTGCATGTCTGTTGGGAAACCTGGGAATGGCAGCGTCTGGATATCAATAGCTTTAAGATCTTGCTGGCGAGAAGCCCTTGCCCACCTATCTCCGGTCTCGATGGTAATGCCCATCTGCTCGTACTTCTTAAGTACCAGACCAAGGTGGTTTGGCTCAAAACCGTGAACGGTAATAGGCTCACCAGTAAGCGCGCCAATAGCCAGGAACGTACCAGCCTCAATGCGGTCGCCAACAACTTCGTGCTCAACAGGGTGCAGCTCTGTGACGCCGTGAATCTCAATAACAGGAGATCCGGCGCCCTGAATGTTAGCGCCCATTTTGTTGAGCATATTAGCGAGGTCAACAATTTCTGGCTCACGAGCTGCGTTATCAATGACTGTTACACCCTTGGCAAAAACTGATGCCATCATCAAGTTCTCTGTTGCACCAACGGAAGCAAAGGCCAGAGAAACAGTCTCGCCGGTTATGCCGTGAGGAGCGCTTGCGTGAATATTGCCATGCTCAACCTTAAATTCAACACCCAAAGCCTCGAGGCCCAGGATATGCATGTCAATTTTGCGAGCACCGATATTACAACCGCCTGGCATTGCCACAACAGCCTTGCCAAAACGAGAAATAAGGGGACCCAAAACAGCAGTTGATGCACGCATCTGTGCAACAAGACTGTAAGGAGTCTCCCAGCTTGTAATATCTGTAGTATCAATTTTAAGCTCGTGAAGACCAACGACTTCGATGCGAGCGCCTAACGTCTTGAGCACCTTGCCCATGACGTGAACGTCTGCAATATTAGGAACGTTAGTGAGCGTAGTAACACCAGGAGCCATGATGGTTGCAGCCATCAATTTAAGGGCAGAGTTTTTTGCACCCTCTACAGTGACCTCTCCTGTGACAGAACGGCCACCTACTACTTTTATGACGTCCATAAACCTCCGAAAACGACAGTGAGAGAATTTTACTCCTCAACCACTTGCTTCAGAAGTAGATTACACCAGTCTATCTTTTTTTCGTAGTAGGCACGACGATTATCGTCTTCTGGAAGAGAAAGCATCTGGTCAATGACGTCATCTCTTGTCTCACGCACAACATCTGCATCAATGTCGTCAACGCGACGAGCATGATCTGCCAAGATAATGACTCCTGTTGGATCGATTTCTGCGTATCCACCAGAAATCACTATCTTGGTCATAGATTCTTCTTTATTCTCTGGATGAGACATGTGCAGTCTTACAACGCCATCACCAAGCGCAATGATTTCTGGTGCGTGGCCTGGCCACACACCATACTCTCCATCTGATGAAGCAAGAATCAGACTTTCAACAGTTCCTTCGTAAAGGAGCTTGTCTGGTCTGACAAACTGACAAGTCAACTCAGCCATGAGAAATCCTAGTTCTGTGAGCTATCCGAAGCGGACATCTTTGCAGCGCGCTCGCGAACATCTTCGATGGTGCCTGCAAAACGGAATGCTTGCTCAGGAAGGTCATCGCACTTACCATCAATAATCTCTGCAAACGAGCGGACAGTCTCCTCAACGGTGCAGTACACGCCAGGGTTACCGGTGAACTTCTCGGCAACGTGGAATGACTGAGAGAGGAACTGCTGAATCTTACGGGCGCGAGCAACGGTTTGCTGCTGCTCCTCAGAAAGCTCGTCCATACCCAGAATTGCAATGATGTCCTGAAGGTCGGAGTACTCCTGCAGAGTCTCCTGAACTGCCATAGCAACACGGTAGTGCTCTGAACCAACAATGGATGGATCAAGAGCAGAGCTGGAGCTGGCCAGAGGATCAACTGCTGGGTAAATACCAAGCTCGGTAATAGCACGAGAAAGAACGGTAGTTGCATCCAAGTGCGTAAAGGTTGTAGCAGGAGCAGGGTCAGTAAGGTCGTCTGCAGGGACGTAAACTGCCTGTACAGAAGTAATAGAGCCTTCCTTGGTGGAAGTAATGCGCTCCTGAAGCTCGCCCATCTCTGTAGCCAGGGTTGGCTGGTAACCAACTGCGGAAGGCATACGACCGAGAAGTGCGGAAACCTCAGAACCTGCCTGAGAGAAGCGGAAGATGTTGTCGATGAACAACAGAACATCCTGGCCCTGATCACGGAAGTACTCTGCAGTAGTAAGGCCTGCAAGAGCAACACGCATACGAGCTCCTGGTGGCTCGTTCATCTGACCGTAGACTAGGCAGGTCTTGTTAATAACGCCAGACTCAGTCATCTCAAGGAAGAGGTCAGTACCCTCACGAGTACGCTCTCCAACGCCGGTGAATACGGATGTACCACCGTGCTGCTGAGCCAGGTTGTTAATAAGCTCCTGAATCAGAACGGTCTTACCAACGCCAGCGCCACCGAAGAGGCCAGTCTTTCCGCCTCGAACATAAGGCTCGAGAAGATCGATTGCCTTGATGCCCGTCTCAAA
>CAKARF010000049.1 GCA_916720465.1 uncultured Atopobium sp.
AGCCGACGCTAACACGCTGCAGAATCATAATCACCCGCACATGAACTGCCTCCCATTTCTTATGTCTAAGAAATGGGAGGCAGTCAAATCAAATGGAATACAGAGGCTTTGTTTTAGCGTTTCTGCTGTTCAATTAATTTACAGGTCAAGCTGCATCAGGCGAGCAATGCTGACAATGTAAATCTTGAGGGCGCGCTTGAGCCACTCCTCAGAGATTCCCTCGTCAGGACCGTGCTCCATACCAACCCACTCTGGCAGGTCTTTTGCGGCCTTGCTGTCATAAGGACCAAAGGCAACTGCGCGCTTAAAGTGACGTGCATAGGTGCCGCCGCCAATAACAAACGCCTGCTCATCGCTGCCGGTGTACTCATGGAAGGTATCAAGCAGGGTAGTAATCTCAGGGGAGCTTGGGTCAATGTAGAAAGGCACAGCATCGGAGAGAACCTCAAAGGCGCAGCCGTGATCCTCGCCAAGCTCAGTCATGCGCTTAGTGATAGCCTCGCCCGTGGTGGAAGTAGGATAGCGAGAGTCAACAGTCTGTACGTAGACATCGCCCTTGGTGCGGATAGTGCCGGAGATGCAGGTCAGTGGACCAAACTTGTCATCAGCACTCTGGATGCCCGTACCAGTACCATCAGTTGTTGAGCAAAGCTGCTGCGAGAAGGTCAAGAAGCCGCGTTCTTCTTCTCCACAGAGGTTGTTATCAAGCAGGTAGGTTACAAGCAGACCAATTGCGTTGACAGTTCCTTCTGGCATGGAAGCGTGTCCACCCTTACCTGTTGCGTTAATGCGAGCAAGCTTGGTGCCATCATCTTCAACGCCTGCGTCCTCAACCTTGATGGAATCAGTGTCAGCCAAGGTAGATGCGTCAGCGCGAACAAGTGCGCTTGCAAGACCTGGAATAGCGTTAGGTACGGTACCACCGTCAAGCTCAACGATCTTCTCGCCGTTTGCGCCAGCGATTTTTGGAGAGGTGAACTGTGCGTGGTATACGCCCTTCTCGCCGCAAATAAGAGGGAACTCAGCATCAGGAGTGAAGCAGAATGCTGGCTCTGGATACTTGGAGAGGTAGTAAGGGACGTCACCCATGCCAGTCTCCTCGTTGTTACCAACGATAGCACGCAGGGTGTAAGGAAGCTTCTTGCCAGTCTTTTTGACCTGTTCAACAAAGAAGTGAGCTGCCCAGAGGGAGAGTGCCAGAGGGCCCTTATCGTCAAGAACACCACGACCCAGGATGAAGCCCTCACGACGGGTAACATCAAGTGGGTCTACTGTCCAACCCTTGCCCAGAGGGACAATATCGGAGTGAGCGATGGTAGCAAGGTACTTCTCGGACTCACCAGGAAGGTCGCCAAAGCCTAGGTAGCCATCTACATCTGTAGTCTCAAGACCCAGGCGCTCTGCAATCTCAAGACCGCGACGAAGTGCCTCATAAGACTTTGGACCCCAAGGCTTGCCAGGCTCTGCTAGAGACAGATCCTCAACGGACTCTACCTGCACAAGGTAGCGGATATCCTCAATAATCTCTTCCCAGTGCTCGTTAACAAACGCCTCGGCGCTTGCTTTGAGTTCTGCATCAGTCATGAAAACTCCTCTAATTCAAACGTTTGACCTTGAAACATATGGAGAGCAGCGGTTTTAGCCACATCCCGCGTATGAAACAGCCAAGGTCGGGAACAAGGTACTAGTTACACTATACTTAATACCCCTTATCAAAGGAGTTAACTATGACGAAAAAGACTTTTATTGGAAACGCATCATTTCTTGGCGTTTTAACGGTTTTGGGAATTGTTTTGATGGTTCTTAGGCAAACGCTGCCTCAAGACCCTTCTACACCGCTGTTCTATTCCTACATTGTTGCGCCAATCATGCTGTATTTTGGCATTGCTGGCCTGGTAGGTCTGCTTATTGCACGCAATACGGGTTTCTCGTTGACTAAGACAGTGGCAGTTGTACTGCGCGCTCTTGCAGCAGTCCTCTTTGTGCTGCCATTCTTTTTCTTCCTGATTGTGGTGCTCCCTTGGGTTCTTCTTAGAGGACTTTTTGCAATCCTGATGGTTGTCATGCTCTATGCACCATGGTTCTGGGCGCTCTTTGGCCTGCTCTACGGCTTGAGCTGGGCTCAGCAGAAGGTTATTGAAGACGTTACCGCTGACCCATTTACAGAAGATACAGCAGTTCAGAAAACATCTGTCGAGAAGACCGATGCAGCTGCTACAGACACAGCTGACGGAGACACAACCAACTAACGACACAGCTTCGCGCCCCATACAGCCCAACAAGAAAGAAGTAACCTGTGCTTGAGCTCAAAGGTATTTCAAAGTGTTACAACACTGGTGGATTTGAACAAACCGCAATGGATCACATTTCCGTTGCGTTTAGGGATAACGAGTTTGTAGCAATCCTTGGTCCTTCGGGCTCGGGTAAGACTACTATGCTCAACGTTATTGGTGGTCTTGATCGCTTTGACTCAGGAGATTTGCTGGTAGATGGCATTTCTACTAAGAAGTTCAAAGAGCGCGACTGGGATACGTACAGAAACAACCGCATTGGTTTTGTATTTCAGAGCTATAACCTTATTCCGCACCAAAGCGTAGTCAGCAATGTTGAGCTTGCATTGACGCTTTCTGGTGTTCCTAAGGCAGAGCGTCATGAACGTGCACTTGAAGCGCTTGATAAGGTTGGTCTTAAAGCACACGCAAACAAGCGACCAAATCAGCTTTCTGGTGGACAGATGCAGCGTGTTGCTATTGCTCGTGCCCTGGTAAATGACCCAGAGATTCTGCTGGCAGATGAGCCAACAGGAGCTCTTGACTCTTCAACCTCTGTACAAGTTATGGACCTGCTCAAAGAAGTGGCGCAGGACCGTCTGGTCATTATGGTTACGCATAACCCTGAGCTTGCTCACCAGTATGCAACGCGTATTGTTGAGCTGGCGGATGGTCGGGTTACTGCGGATTCAGATCCATTTGATGTTGCAAACGTTGCTCGCCGAGAAGCTAAGCCTTCTCGCAAGACCTCTATGTCGCTTCTGACTGCACTGGGTCTCTCGTTTAACAACCTCATGACCAAAAAGGGCCGCACGCTTATGACGGCGTTTGCAGGCTCTATTGGCATTATTGGTATTGCGGCAATTCTGGCGCTGGCAAATGGCGCAAACGAGTACATCAAGAAGGTTGAGGAGGATACGCTTTCAATGTATCCACTCACCATCTCTGAGCAGTCTGTTAATATTTCTTCCTTTATTTCTGGAAGTGGTAGCAGTTCTGACTCGGCTGATTCTCAAACGCAAGATGCACAAAGCGAGATGACGCAAAACCAGAAAAATGCAGAGGCTGCAAAGCTAGAAAACCAGCCCGCTGAAGGTGCTATTCCTACCAATAATAGGTTGGGGATGCAGGCAGAGAGTATCGGATCCAATGATCTGACCAGCTTGAAGGCGTTTCTCGACAATAATGGCGGCGGCATTAACATGTATGCCAGTGCTATTACCTATGGCTATTCCGTAAGTCCTTTCATCTACCTGCCAGCAGGCGCGGACTCTGGCTCTTCTGATCCTGTTCAGGTGCAGCCAGATGTTACCTTCTCTAAGGTGTCGCCTAAGATTCCGTCATATAGTCCGCTTGCTTCATTTGCAAGTACCACGCTGTTTAGTGAGCTTCCGGGAAATCCTTCCATTTACGAGGACCGCTATACGGTTCGTGCTGGTAGATGGCCCACTGCTTGGAATGAGGCTGTTCTGGTACTGCGTCCAAACGGCACCATGGATGACTTTTTGGAGTACACGCTTGGCCTGCGTGATTACGCTGGCCTGCGCTCTACCGTTGATAAAATTGCAAGTGGAGAATCTGGCACTATCGAAGAGTCTCATAATACATACACCTACGACCAGCTGATGTCTCCAACCTTTAAGCTGGTTATGCCTTATCAGCGCTATGTATGGGATGGAAATCTTGGTGTCTGGACAGACAAATCCGATGATCAGTCATACATGAATGGCCTCATTGCTAACGCACCCGACCTGCATATTGTTGGTGTTGTTCAGGCAAAAGATCCAACTACCACAGGAGCGCTTTCTGAGGGCATTTACTACACGCCACAACTGACTCAGAAGATGATTTCTGATGCAGAGGCATCTCCTATTGTTCAGGATCAGATGAATCGTCCGGACGTTGATGTTTTCACGGGTAAAACCTTTGAGGACGAGAAGAACGGTCAAACTTCTGAGGGACTTTCTATCGGTTCTCTCATTTCCGTTGATCCTAACGTGCTGTCCTCAGCATTTAACTTTAATCCACAGGCACTGAACTTCTTGTCAATTAATTTGTCTGGGCTGGATATGTCCTCGCTTGACCTTTCTGACGTGCAGTTACCTGCTTTTGATCCGTCACAGCTTAATTTGTCTGATAGCGATGTTCTGTCTTCCATTACGTCTTCACTTGATCCTTCTGCATTGGCAGCGGCTTTCCCAGAGCTTACTGCGTCAGATATTCAGCAGATTCTATCGGGCATTACCGTCAACTTTAAGCCAGGTGGACAAGCTGCTATTTCTTCGCTCATGGGCAACATTGCTCTGGGATGGAATTCTTGGAGTGCCGCTAACCCCGGCAAGACCATGGCCGATTACTTAGCAACGGACCAGGTACGTACGCAGATAGTAACTACAGTTTTTTCTGCAATTGATACCGATAACTTGCAGCAACAGTTGGTTACTGCTTTGGCAAATAAACTGGGCACCAATCCAGACCTTCCAAGCGTCCAGGCCGAGGTTTCTCAGAGGCTTATGAGCGCTTATCAATCACAGATTGCAAGTGCACTTTCCGCAGCTATTACGCGTGCTATGAGTGCGTACGTGCAGTCTGCGCTAACCAGCGTGATGACGCAGGTTGCTTCCAGGATGCAAAATCAGATTGCAGGTGCTCTCAATACAGCTATGCAGGGCGTTGCGGCAAATATGTCTAATGCTACGCAGATAGATCAAGCAACGCTTGCAAGCGCCTTTAAGCTCAACGCTGATCCATCGCAGCTCGCAGCTATTGCCGCGTCAATGCTAAGGGCAACGCCGGCAACGTATGAGTCAAATCTTTCTAAGATGGGATATGCGGACCTTAATAAGCCCACGTCAATCAATATTTATCCTAAAGACTTTGCAAGCAAAGAGAAGATTGTTGAAATTCTTAATACGTACAACGCTGATGCAAAGGCCGCAGGTGAAGAGTCTAAGGTAGTTACGTATACCGACATTGTTGGCGCGCTGATGAGCTCCGTTACGCTGATTGTTGATATGATTTCGGCGATGCTGATTGCGTTTGTATCTATTTCGCTTGTTGTTTCCAGCATTATGATCGGCATCATTACGTTTATCTCGGTACTTGAGCGCAAAAAGGAGATTGGCATCCTGCGCTCCATTGGTGCTTCCAGGCGAGACATTGCCAACGTATTTAATGCAGAGACGTTTATTGAAGGCCTTATCTCCGGTGTTATGGGTATTGGCATTACACAACTGCTCATTTTGCCCGCAAATGCTGTGGTCAAAGCCATGTTTAACGTGGACAATTTAGTGATCTTGCCGATAAACGGAGCACTTATTTTGATTCTGATCAGCGTTGTTCTGACGCTTCTTGCAGGTCTTATCCCTGCAGGTAGAGCGGCTAAGTCTGATCCAGTTCAGGCGTTGAGGAGCGAGTAAGGCGCCGCCTGCGCGCCAGTTGGCGAGAAGAACGTCTAGCTTCTGCATTGCCTCACAAGAAAAGCCCTGTCATGCATGTACATGACAGGGCTTTTGCGTTTTTGTTACAGCTACCAGGCCTAGTTCTCCTGGCCACCAAAGAGGTCGACAACCTCAAGATCAAGTTTGGAGGCTTCAATGGCATCCTTGGCGCCAAAGACAACAACCGAGAGGTCATCATAACTTTGAGGCATGGTGCTTCCCAGTTCTTTGATGTCATCAACCTGGGCGTGAAGGATCTTCTCGCGAAGCTTAAGAAGACGCTCTGGATCACGATGGTTGAAGTATTCAATGTCTTGCCTGCGAGCAAGCATACGAGCGGGAACAGGAGCGTCAACGCCTGCAACAGAGGCAACTACGTAGCCCTCAAACTCGTCGGCGTCTGGAGTCCATTCAGAGAGCCAGCTACCTGCACCAACATAGCGGTCAAGGGTTGCATCAAGGGCGGGGTCTCGGTAGGAGACAAAGCTCTGCAGGCCAGCGATGGAGTTTCTGAACATGACGCCATAAGCGCCACCCTTGACGCGGACCTCGTTCCAGAGATAGTCAAGACCCAGAACTCTGGTGGCAATGAGCCAGTTACCCTGCTGTTCATTGGTTGCATGGGCAACGTTTGGATAGGAGAGGCCAACGTAGGAGACGTTTGACGGAATGATATACGCCACGCGCTGCAGCTTACCTTCAGGGACAACAAGCGTTGGCGCAGCGTTGTCTGCCTGCGCTTTATTGCCATTAGTAAGGCCAAGATCTCCTGCTGCTTGCCAGAATGCCTCGCGGCTCTGAGCGGAGCCAGTAAAGCTGACCGTAACGTTGTCTGCGCGGAACATCTTGCAAGTGAGCGCATCCAGGTCTTTTGCAAGTTGAGGGGCGCGCTTATCCCAGTTGGCAAGTAGGTTCTTTAGGTACTCATAGAAGCCAACGCCTGTGAGAGCATCGTTTACGCGATTAGCTGCAGAATAGGCGGTCAAAGCCTTATTCTGCGCTGCAGTATGACCAGC
>CAKARF010000050.1 GCA_916720465.1 uncultured Atopobium sp.
TTGATGGCTTTTGTTGCAAAAAGTGGAAACAAAAAATACTTGCTCAAGAGCGTTGCAGGCTTCCTAATTTCAAGTATTTTTGTTGACCTTTTTGCTCCATTCCTGCCAGCTCTTGGCGCTAATGATCTTATGCTTGCAGCACTGTGGGGTAGTATTATCTGCGGTTTTGGTCTTGGACTTGTATTTAGAGCAGGTGGCAATACCGGTGGTACAGATATTATCGCTCAAGCGTTTTCCAAGCATTTTTCTATTCCATCAGGCACCGCAATTATTATTGTTGATATTGTCATCATCATTGTGGCCATCCCGGTCTTCTCGCTAGAAAACGGTTTGTATTCTGCGCTGGCAATCTTTATCACCGGTAAAATGATTGACTTTGTCATCGACGGACCAAGGTCCGAGCGATGCGTTTACGTTATTTCTTCTGAGCACGATGCAATTGCTCACGAGATTCTGTACAACCTTAATCGTGGCTGCACGGAGCTTCAGGCACGTGGACTGTGGAGCGGCGCGCACAAGCCTGTCTTGATGTGTGTTCTTGGTCGTACAGAGCTTGTCCAGTTAAAGGCCATTGTTTCTGAGATTGACCCAGATGCACTGGTATTTATTTCAGAGGTTCACGAAGCAATCGGCGAGGGCTTTAAGTCATTTGAAGCTTTGGAAAGCTAATATACGCAAAAATTTTGAGATAAAAATACCGACCTCCTGATCGTTAGATTTTGGTCTAACTTTTGGGGGTCGGTACATGAAAGGCCGCCTTTTTTGTGCGTGTAAGAAATGATGAAGCGCTAGTCTTATTTAGCAGGAAGAATAGAAGGAGTGACGCAGACAGCATCCTTGAGGCCTGCAGCTTTGAGCTCACTGATCTGCTCGTCAGTTGCACCTGTATCGGTAATCAGAAGGTCGATATCCTCTGCAGAGCCAAACTGGAAGTTGGAAGTTGTGCCCAGCTTAGAAGAATCTGCGACAACGTAGTGCTTTCTAGAGCGCTTAAGCATTTGAGCGTTAATTGCTGGCTCAGGAGCTGTTGCAGAAGTAAGACCAAATTCTCCCGAGAAACCCGTGCAGCCCAAGAAGCATTTAGCAGCAGTAATGTGCTGGATGCACTCAAGAGCGGTATCGCCAGTCATGGAAGCGCGAGGAGGACGGATGTCACCGCCAGTAAGGATGATAGAAAGGTCGTGGATGTCCTCAAGCAGCAGTGCCTTGCCGTTGTTAGTAACAACGGTTACGTCGCGAGCATCAATCCACTCAAGCATGCCAAGAGCAACAGAGCTGGTGTTGATAAAGATGCAATCGCCATCTTCAACGTAGCGAGCAGCCTCACGTGCAATTGCTTTGTTAGAGCGAATCTGCCTTGAACCAGAAGGACGACCATAAGGATTAAGCAGAGTAGCAATGCCATACTGGCGAGTTAGGATACCGCGCTTCTCAAGAAAGTCCAGGTCACGTCTGATAGTCAAAGAAGAGACCTCAAAGTGATCAGCAAGCTCTAAAACGCTTGCCTGTCCCTCTTTTTCTAGCAGCTCAGTAATTGCCTCGCGACGTGAATCTACGTAAGCCTTACTCCTTTTCATAAATGCCCTCCCTTTATGAGCAACATTTTTTCTTTGAATGTTCATTCATCAATAAAATAGAACATCAGTAGTAGGATATCAAGATATTTCGGAAAATAATAGTATGAATATATATGAATGTTTTAGATTATAAAAAATTTAACATATAAACTTTACATGGGATAATAGAAGGACCTTCAGTTACGTTCATAAAAACATGAACATTTGTATAGTTAGATGGACAAAAGATGCCTTGAGAAAATACGAACAACTTTGATAACAGTTTTAGTAAAATTGATTGAAGTTAAGAACGTTTCGTGGCATATTATCAAGTTATAAAGACTTGTCATGAGACGGCTTTGAGCCAATGTGTCTCATTAAAAGAAAGGCAAGGTAGCGCTGTGTTAAGTGATCTCCTTACCGAAGACCTGGTACAGTTCGATGTTGTAGCTTCTAACTGGGAAGATGCAATTAGAAAGTCTGCGCAACCACTCGTCGATAACAAAAAAGTAACTGAGGGCTATGTTGATGACATCATTAAAGGTGTCAACGAACTTGGCCCTTATATTGTTATTACCGAGCATGTTGCCCTTCCACACGCACGTCCTGAGTCCGGCGCACTTGAGCCTGCAGTAGGCATTACCGTGCTTAAGGATTCCGTTGAGTTTGGTAGCAAAGACAACAATCCAGTTAAGTTTCTTTTCCCACTTGCAGCAAAAGATAGTGAAGGCCACCTTAGCGCCCTTCAGTCTCTTGTTGAATTGCTGAGTGATCCTGATTTCTTTGCTCAGCTCGAAAAAGCTCAGTCACCAAAAGATGTTGTGAACCTTGTTCACACAAAGGAAGGCAGGTTGTAATGGCTGATAAGAAGTTCCACGCACTGGTTTGCTGCCGTGCAGGTATGGGCTCTTCCATGATGCTCAAGATCAAGATTGACCAGGTCATTAAAGAGAATGATCTTCCAATTGAGACTGAGCACGGTAATCTGGACTCCCTGATTGGTTTCAATGGCGATCTTGTCATCACCATGTCTGACCTCACCGATGAGCTCAACGCTGACGATCGCGTTCCTTCTGCAGTTGGTATCACCAACATTGTTGATAAGGCAGAGATGAAGGAAAAGCTCACCGCTTGGCTCGCAGAGCACAACGCATAAGCTCCTCTTTGTTTCTTTTGGCGGGAGTTTCTCGTCATACGCAACGCCTTGCCTTCGGTGAGAAGCTCTCGCCAAACCTTTGACAAGAGGTACTGGTCACTTGATTGAGAGAACTTATCTGAGTAGGTTCATCGGTTTATTTGCTGAAAGGGATTACGCATACTCAATACAATTCTCATGCAGCTTAGAGACACAGCCGTCATCATGGGCATTATTGCTCTTGTCGGCCTCTTGCTGCAGAAGAAGTCCGCTGTGGACGTCTTCTCCGGAACTGTGAAGACCATTATTGGCTTCATGATCTTCAACATTGGCTCTAGCGCTATGTCCGCTCAGGTCAACATCTTCAGCGACATGTTTAGTCGTGCATTCGCTGTTAAGGGCGTTGTAACCCAGGTTGAGGTCGCAACTGCTCTTGCACTGAACACCTACGGTACCGAGGTTGCTCTTGTAATGGTCCTTGGCTTTATCATGAACCTTGTGTTTGCCAAGATTACCCCATTCAAGTCCGTCTTCTTGACTGGTCAGCACTTCCTGTACTTCTCCTGCGTACTTGCACTGGTCTTCATTGCTCTTGGTCTCCCAATGTGGGTCACTATTGTTCTTGGTGGCGTCATCCTCGGCTTCTGCGGTGTTGCACTGCCTTCATTGTGCCAGCCATTCGTAACTAAGCTTGTTGGTGGAGACTCTATCGCAATCGGCCACTTCAACTGCATCGGTTATGCATTCTCCGGTTACGTTGGAAAGCTCTTCGCTAAGAAGAATGAGGAGGACGGCGAGAAAGAGGCTAAGGAGCTCCCAGAGTTCTTCAAGCTCTTCAAGGACTTTGTCTTCTCCGTTGCTCTCTTCATGATTGTTCTGTTCTACGTTGTTACTATTGCATGCCTTGTCACCGGTCACTTTGGCGACACCCTTGCAAACAACAAGTCATTCACCAGCTACTTTGGTAACGATATGTGGTGGATTTGGCCATTCCTCGCTGGTCTTCAGTTTGCCGCTGGTATGTCCGTCCTTGTTTACGGCGTCCGTCAGTTCATCGCTGAGATCACCGCTGCATTTGTCGGCATCTCCGAGAAGCTCATTCCAGATGCACGTCCTGCAGTCGATTGTCCTGCAATCTTCCCATTTGCACCAAACGCTGTCATCATCGGCTTCATTGGCTCCTTCCTTGGCGGCCTTGTCGCAATGGCACTCATGGTTGCATTCCACAGCCCAACCATCATGATTCCTGCAGCAGGCATCTGCTTCTTCTCTGGTGGTACTTGTGGCGTTTGTGGTTACGCTTACGGTGGATGGCGTGGTGCCCTTCTTGGCTCCTTCCTGGTTGGCATCTTCCTGACCGCTGGTCCTCTGATTCTCTATCCTGCATTTGCTCAGCTGGGAATTGCAGAGGCATCCTTCCCTAACGTTGACTACAACATCGTTGGTTCTATCATCTACGGCATCGGCTCACTCTTTGGTCTTGCCTAAGCCTAGATTTCTGTAGTACCTACTCAGTTCTACGGTTTCTTAGGGCGCTCGTGGAAAGCCCGCGGGCGCCCTTTTAAAAGCTTCACAACAAGGAAAAACATGGCAGACGAGAAGAACAACAAAAGTGTTACTGAGTCAGTGCTTGGCGATATGTTTGGCCTTAGCGTTGACAAAAAGCCTGTTCCAGAGCTTCCTGAAGATAAGGTAGTCCTCGAAGTTCTTGAAGATAGAACTCGTTTAATGGTTCAGGGAATTCTGTACTTGCTCATGGCGTTTGCTGCTCTCGCTCTGACATTTTTCTTTTGGGTTTACGCCAATGTAAGCGGCAACATTTTGGGTCTTGTTGGCGTTATTGCAGGACTCACCATTACGTGGTTTGCGTCACGTGCCATGGGAAAGCGTTTTAGTCGTTTTGCCAGCGGTATTCATGTTATTGATTTTGGACAGAAACACGTATTTATCTTTGCAAAATCCGACAAGAGAAAAGCACTTGTCGTTCCTTATACCAAGATTAAAAGCTACAAACTCATCCGACAGGGCAAGGCGTTGCGTCTGCTTCTTGAAGGCGCTTGGGTAAGTCATCCTTCAGGATTTGAATTTGTAGACATCAACCGTCCTTTTATGGCCTCCACTCTTGATGAAATTCAAGAGCAGATTGAGCAGCTTATGGCTCAGCACAAGGTCAAAGAGACGTGTTAATTCATTGCGTAGTAAGTGTCTTTGAGCTTGGACTCACAGACAGATAAGGAGTTGTTATGGCAACTGAAAAAGAGCAGGTTCAGGAGTTTCTCTCCATTGTGGGAAAGTCGCTCCATCAGTATGTAGAGAGCATTGATTTTGATGCGCTTTCCGCAGCTAAAAGCTTATTTTGGACGCAGAGGCAAAGGGCGGCCGTCTGCATGTAACCGGTATTGGTAAGCCAGGTCACGTCTCCGGTTATGCTGCATTGCTCTTCTCGTCAACCGGAACTCCAACTTATGAGCTTCACGGTACCGAGTGCGTTCACGGATCTGCTGGTCAGACTTGTCCTGGCGACGTGGTTATTGCTATTTCTAACTCTGGCGAGACAGGCGAGCTCAAGGCTACCGTTACCTGCCTTAAGAACGTAGGCGTGCACATTATTGCGCTGACCGGAAATCCAAACTCTTGGCTGGCAAACGAGGCAGAAGTTGCTCTCATTGCAGGCGTTGAGCAGGAGGGCGATTCCATGAACAAGCCACCACGCGCTTCTATCCTGGCAGAGATTATGGAGCTCCAGTGCCTCTCCATCCTGCTCCAGAACGAGTACGGCCTTAATCCAGGGCAGTACGTTAAGTGGCATCCAGGAGGAGCTCTTGGCGCATCTATTCGCGAAGGCAAATAACCCCAGGTAAACACTGTAAAGCATACAGAGGAGTTTGCATGTCAACATTTAAGGGCGTTATTGTTCCTATGGTCACGCCGTTTAACCGCGACGAAGAACAGTCTATCAATTACGAAGCCGCTGAGCAGCTTCTGGAAAAGCTCATCTCCGAGGGCGCAGACGGCATCTTTACGTTTGGCTCTAACGGCGAGTTCCACGTTTGTAACCCTGACGAGAAGATCAAGTTCTCCAAGTTTATTATCGAGAAAACCGCTGGTCGTCTTCCTGTTTACGTAGGAACCGGCGCATGCTCAACAAAAGAGGCTCTCTACATGAGTCGTGAAGCAGAGGCAATTGGCGCCGATGCACTTTCCGTTATCAACCCTTACTTCCTGGGCATTTCTGACCAGCAGCTGGTTGAGTACTTCAAGACGGTTGCGGCAAGTGTTAAGATTCCTGTCCTTCTGTACAACATTCCTAAGGGAACTGGCAAAAACATTTCTAAAGAGGCTGTTGAGCAGCTGGTAACCATTGAAAACATCAAGGGCATTAAGGACAGCTCCGGCAACATTGATAACCTCAAGGATTATCTGGACGCTGCCGCTGGTCACGACGTTGACGTACTTGTAGGCTCTGACGGCAAGATTTCTGAGGCTCACGCCCTTGGAGCTCAGGGCACTATTGCAGGTACCGCAAACCTTATCACCAAGGTTGTTGTTGACCTTTGGAAGGCTCTTGAGGCAGGAAATGCAGAAGAGGCAGCTCGCCTGCAGGCAGAGATTGAGCCAATCCGCGACATCCTGCACCTTGGAAGCACACCTCAGACGCTTAAGCGCTCTCTTGAGCTTGCTGGATATCCTGTTGGCCCTGCTCGTTTCCCGGTTACCGAGGTTGCAGAGGGTGTTGACGAGAAGATCTATGCAATGCTTGACCATTACGGAATTGCTCATAACTAAGTATCAAAACGACGGGTTTCTCGCCAGCTCAAGAGGGTAGTGCGAGATACGTTTACAAGGAGATGTTGTATATGAAGATGCAGAAAGC
>CAKARF010000051.1 GCA_916720465.1 uncultured Atopobium sp.
ACATGCAGGTTAACGTTTCTACCCACCATAAGTGTTGCAAGCTCAGTCTCGGATGTCTTGGAGACATCAACCGTGCTCATGTACTTACCGCGACGAATAATGGTGCACTCGTCAGCGGAAGACATAATCTCTTTAAGCTTGTGGGTAATAACAATGATGGTTTTACCCTTGCTTACCAGGTCATGCATAATCTGGATAAGCTTCTCAATCTCCTGCGGCGTAAGAACTGCCGTAGGCTCATCAAGAATCAAAGTATCAGCACCGCGATACAGGGCCTTCAAGATCTCAACACGCTGCTGCATACCAACAGAAATGTCTTCAATCTTGGCATCAGGGTCTACGTCAAAGCCGTATTCCTCAACAATCTCCAGGACCTTCTCGCGAGCTCGTTTTGGATCAAGGACGCCACCAGCCTTGGTGACCTCGTTACCCAAAACAATATTTTCTGTAACGGTAAAGTTCTCAACCAACATAAAGTGCTGGTGAACCATACCAATGCCGTGAGCGATAGCATCGTTTGGGCCAGAAATGGATACGCGCTCTCCGTTGAGGTAAACATCTCCCTCATCCGCAGAATACAGGCCGTACAGTACGTTCATAAGCGTACTTTTACCTGCGCCGTTCTCTCCTAAAATGGCGTGGACAGTTTGCTTGCGCACGTTAAGGTCTACGGCGTCAAGAGCTTTAAACGATCCAAAAACTTTAGTAATGCCATGCATCTGAACAGCGTAATCCGAACTGACTTCCACGAGCCACCTCCTTTACACACTTGCTAGAGGTGAGGAGTGCCAAGAAGCACCCCTCACCAGCAAATCCAAACTCATCAACCTCTTGGGCCTGTCAGACGGCAAAACCATCTAGCGAGAAACCCTAAGGCTTAGAAACTAAGTCAGAGCTTAGCTCAAAGACTTGACGTACTTGTCCAGGTCGTCCTTGCTTGCAGGAGGAACAACGGAGCCAGCCTTGATCTTGTCGAGAAGGTCAGTAGCTGCCTTGTAGGTGTCCTCACCCATGAGGTGATGATCCTCAGCAATTCCGACAGCGTCCTCGGAAGCGCCCAGGGAAACAGTAGTGCCACCCTTCTGGCCGTCCTTCAGGATCTTCTCGGAAATCTCAACGATAGCAACGTTAACGCGCTTAAGAGCAGAGGTCAGGACGTTCTCTGGAGCAAGATATGCCTGGTCACGATCAACGCCGATAGCAAGCTTATTTGCGTCCTTAGCTGCCTCAATAACGCCGGTTCCTACGCCGCCTGCAGCGTGGAAGACAACGTCGCAACCATCGGAGTACATGGAGTTAGCAATAGCCTTACCCTTTGCAGCATCGGAGAAGGACTCTGCGTACTGTGCAGAAACCTCAACGTTGGTGCCCTTTTCCTTGTTTGCATAAGCAACGCCGCCGCGGTAACCATACTCAAACTGGTCGATAAGTGCGGAAGAAATGCCGCCAACAAAGCCAACCTTGCCGGTCTTTGTAGTGCGAGCAGCAATGTAGCCAACAACAAAGGAAGGCTCCTGAGCGCGGAACATAACGCCCGTGAAGTTAGAAACCTGAGAATCGTTGCCGTTGTCGATGATAGCAAACTGGGTGTTTGGATTGTCCTTAGCAGCCTTAAGAGTTGCGTCTGCCATAGCAAAGCCAACGCCCCAAACAAGGTCGGACTCAGCGTCAACAGCCTTATCAAGGTTGGTTGCGTAATCGGAATCCTGCTTGGACTCAAGGTAGCTGACATCCCAGCCGTTCTTGTCCTTGAGCTCGGTCATGCCCTCCCAAGCGGACTGGTTAAAGGACTGGTCGTTAACACCACCAGTATCGGTAACCATGGTGAGCTTCTTTTTCTTCTCACCTGATGCCTTCTGGCCGCCGTCGTCCTTCTTCTGGTTGCAGCCTGCAAGACCTGCGAGTGCTGCAAGTACGCCAGCGCCGGTTGCGCCAGTCACAAAACTACGACGAGAAACGTTCTTGTTCATTCCGTGCTCTCCTTACCTCATGTGGCGGGAACGTCCAGCTTTTGTACTGGATCTTTATGAGAAGTTGACCAAACTTCCCTAACTTAAGCGGAAAATCCGCATGGTTCCAAAACAAACAGTAATGACAAGCTGCTGACCTGCGATGCCTTGCACAACAAGCGCTTTAAGCAACAACAGAAAGAGCAACCTCCATCATCTGCGTGAAACTAGTCTGACGCTCTTCAGCAGTAAGTGCTTCTCCTGTAAGAGGCAGGTCAGAGATAGTTAGCAGCGTAAGCGCATGCTTATGAGCGTGCATGGCGTTGAGATACAGGGCTGCCGACTCCATCTCAACAGCAAGAACATCCATGCTTGCCCATTTTGGAAGCGAGTTGTCTACGGTATAGAACACGTCGCTTGCCAGGATATTACCAACGCGAACGGGATAACCCAGCTTCTCTGCACCAGCAACAGCCTTGCTCAACAGGCCAAAGTCTGCAGTAGGTGCAATGGTTCCAGGCATTCCGTACTGTGATGGATAATTAGAATCAGTGCTGGAAGACATGCCAATAACAATGTCTCTGAGCTTTACCTCAGGAGCAAGGCCGCCAGCGCTACCAATGCGGAGAATGTTATCAACTCCGTAGAAATTAAAGAGCTCGTAAGAATAAATACCAATGGAAGGCATACCCATACCAGAACCCATAACGGAGACTGGCTGTCCCTTGTAGGTGCCGGTGTAGCCAAACATATTGCGAACGGTGTTGAACTGCTCGACATTCTCCAGATACGTGTCTGCAAGAAGCTTTGCGCGCAGAGGATCGCCTGGCATGAGGACAGTCTTAGCAATCTGGCCCTCAACAGCAGCGTTATGAGGAGTTGGGGTAGTAGCCATTAGTTCTCCTTAAGAATCTCTGACAGGTGAGAAGTTCCAACACCAAGTTGCTCAACACCAAAATAATCAAGGATTGTCTCGGCCATATCGGCAAATGTGGCGGTTGTACCAAGGTTGGTGTTTGGCTTGACCTTTGGACCCGTGATAAGCAGTGGCACGTACTCACGAGAGTGATCAGTAGATGGTGTTACCGGGTCACAGCCATGATCTGCGGTGATAATGAACAGGTCATCCTCACGAAGACCCTCAATAATCTGAGGAATGCGCTCGTCAAAATAAGAAAGAGCGTTGGAGTATCCCACAGGGTCGTTGCGGTGACCGTAAATCATGTCAGTATCAACAAGGTTGGTGAAGCACAGACCGTTGAAATCTT
This sequence comes from uncultured Atopobium sp., assembly GCA_916720465.1. GTDB lineage: Bacteria > Actinomycetota > Coriobacteriia > Coriobacteriales > Atopobiaceae > Lancefieldella. The sequence continues at coordinate 3,218 of CAKARF010000051.1, forward strand.
TGCTGGTAGCCTCAATAGTCTTCTGAATTCCGTCTGCATTGCAGGTAGTAAACTCAAACTCAGTCATGCCACGGTGAGCAAAGATGTCATAAATCTTGCCAATAGAAAGAACGTCAAAGCCGTTCTCTTTAAGGCGATCAAGCATAGTTTGACCCGTTGGCTCAAGAGAGAAATCATGACGGCGAGAAGTGCGCTGGTATGGCCACTCTCCCTCAAAAGGACGAGCAATAACGCGAGCAACACCGTGCTCACCTTGCAGAATCTCGCGCGCAATGCGGCAATACTCATAGAGTTTCTCGGGGCTTACCACGTCCTCATGAGCAGCAATCTGGAAAACAGAATCTGCTGAGGTGTAGACAATCAGAGCACCGGTCTCTACGTGCTCTTTACCAAAGTCTCTAATAACATCGGTTCCAGAGTAAGGCTTGTTGCAAAGAACCTTGCGACCCGTCTTCTGCTCAAACTCCTCAATGACCTCCTGTGGAAAACCATCAGGATAGGTTGGGAACTTCTTTGGAGAAATGACGCCTGCCATCTCCCAGTGGCCAACAGTGGTGTCTTTACCAGCGGATTTCTCCTGCATACGAGCGTATGCGCCCACAGGAGACTCAATTGGCTTCAGATCAACGTCATACACGGTATCAAGCGCGCCATCAATATTAAGAAGGCCCAGCTTTGTCATATTTGGGATGTTAAGAACACCACTTGTTGCGCATGCACAAAGGGTATTGCTACCCTCGTCTCCGTATGCCGCTGCATCAGGCTCTTCGCCGATGCCAAAACTATCAAGAACAACTACAAAAACACGTTTAGGCATTTTACCTCCTAAAACGCCCGAAACAAGCATTTGCGCACGATGCGTACGCGAACTAACTTATGTGGACGAGTCATTACTATTCATTAAATATATTATTACAGTTGTATAATGCCGACACCCAATTTAGAGAGATTTTCACGATACAACCGTTTGCAGATACTAAAATTCTGTAAATGGTACGCAGCAAATGCTTAGAAAAATCAAGCAGGTAAAACAAGCGTGGCGAAAAAATCTTTGAGCTCATCAGGGAAAAATTTAATGAATTCATTCTTTACAGACTCTAGCTGCTGTCTTATCGTTGTCCAAAGCAAGATTTAAGCACTAGCTTAAATAAGATAAGCACCTGTTTAGAAGTTTTATATAAGCACCTGTTTAGTCGGATTCTATTTTTGCTGCTAGGAGGCATAATGCTCACCAATCGAGAACAGATGATTTTCAACTGGATCAAAGAGCAGCCTTCCATTACTCAGAAGGAAATTGCAGAGCGCGCAGGTATCTCGCGTTCTTCTGTTTCGGTTCACATCTCCAACCTTACTGCAAAGGGCGCAATTCTGGGCCGCCGCTACATTCTGAGCGAGCGTCCCTACTTTATTGTTATTGGCGCTGCCAACATGGATATTGCTGGTCGCCCAGACACTTCCCTTGTGGCAGGAGATTCAAACCCTGGCAAAGTCACCATGTCCTTTGGTGGCGTTGGCAGAAATGTTGCACACAACCTGGCCCTTCTCGACAGCGACGTTCGTCTGCTCACCGCCTTTGGCGAGGACTATCGTGCGCGCGAGCTCAAAGAAGGTTGCCTGGACTGCGGCATTGACATCGACGCCTCTATTACCGTGCCGGGCGCTTCCACTTCCACCTACCTCTTCATCATGGATGAGCACGGTGAGATGCAGGAAGCCATCAATGACATGCAGATTTACGAGTATGTTACCCCTGATCGTATCGAGGAGCGCCTGGACGTTATCCAGCACGCCGCAGCTTGCGTGATTGACACCAACCTGCCTCAGCAGACCATCGAGTTCATTGCCAAGAACGTGACCTGCCCCATCTTCTGCGATCCTGTTTCTTCCATCAAGGCACAAAAGCTCAAGAGGGTCCTGGGCAAGATTCACACGCTTAAGCCAAATCGCCTTGAGGCCGAGATGCTCTCGGGCATCAAGATTACTGACGATGCTTCCCTTGAAGCCGCAGCTCACGAGCTGCTTGCAACAGGCCTCAAGCGCGTGTTTATCTCCCTTGGCGAGAAGGGCCTTCTTTGCGCTTATCACGAGAAGACCGTCCGCTTGCCACTGCTTCCTGCAAAGCTGGTCAACATGACAGGCGCAGGAGATGCCATGATGGCGGGTATTACCTGGGCGTATACTCAGGGCATGACGCTTGAGCAGACTGGCCTTGTGGGTATGGCTGCTTCCAGCATGGCCATTGAGGGCGAGGACACCATCAACGACCAGCTCAACGTTGAAGAGGTTATCAAGCGCGCAGGTATTTAGCGCGTCTGCACGGCGCATCTGCACGGCGCATCTGCACGGCGCGTCTGCACGGCGCATCTGCACGGCACAAAGCGTCTGCACGGGGCGCAAAGCGTTCGCATGGCGCATCTGCACGGCACTACTTTCGGTTCCATTAGTCGTTTACGATTGGAGTATATATGTCTAACCTGAAGGATTTTCTCGTTGTATCTGACGAGGTCAAAGAAGCTCTTGAGCAGAACAAGCCTGTTGTAGCTCTGGAGTCCACCATCATTTCTCACGGTATGCCTTACCCACAGAACGTCGAGACCGCTCTGAAGGTTGAGCAGATTATCCGCGACAACGGTGCAATTCCTGCAACTATCGCAATTATTAACGGCCAGATGCGTGCCGGCCTTTCCGCTGACGAGATTGACTACCTGGGCAAGAAGGGTCGTGAGGTTGCTAAGGTCAGCCGCCGCGACCTCCCTGTTATCATCGCTGAGAAGAAGGACGGCGCAACTACCGTCACTACTACCATGATGATTGCTCACATGGCAGGCATCGACGTCTTTGCAACCGGCGGCATCGGCGGCGTTCACCGTGGCGCTGAGACCACCATGGACATCTCCGCTGACCTAGAGGAGCTTGCACAGACTCCTGTTATGGTCATTTGCGCTGGCGCAAAGTCCATTCTTGACCTTGGCCTTACCCTTGAATACCTGGAGACCAAGGGCGTTCCAGTACTTGGTTACCAGACCGAGGAGCTTCCTGCGTTCTACACCCGCAAGAGCGGCTTTAGCGTTGACTACCGCGTTGACTCCCCTGCTGAGCTGGCAGAGATCTTTACTACCCAGCAGCAGATTGGCATGAACAGCGGCCTTCTGGTCACCAACCCAATTCCTGAGCAGTATGCAATGGATAAGGACACCATCGACGCAGCTATCGAGAAGGCCCTTGCAGA
>CAKARF010000052.1 GCA_916720465.1 uncultured Atopobium sp.
TTTGGATTCTCTTGTGAGCTTAACCACTATCTCACCTGGCCTCGGCCATTGGAAACGTGGTAAATTGCAGCAGTTTCTTTCTTAAGCAACGCTACAAACACTGCAAGAACTGCGCCAGAAGCAAAGAAACCAAAGACACTCAAAAGTGGAATGATAAGCGCAGAGGACACCTGCTGTGGGGCAGCGGACTGCTTATTTGAGTATTCAGTTGGCGGAAGGTGCTTCTCGTCAGAGTTGTTATCTGCAGTCTTGTTCTCAAATGGAGCCTTTGTAACCTCCTCACCAGCACTCGTAGCGGTGGTCGAGAAAGTTTCATGTGCAGCTGGAGATGAAGGATCTTGAGCTGGCACGTTTGTAGCTGTGGAATTTGTCCTGCTGAAAATGTCTCCAGATGGCTGGGTATTCTCGCCAGAAGGTTTCTGATTAATAAGCGAGAAAAGCGTGCCGGAGTCGTTGGTGTAGTAAAGGTTGCCCTCAAAGTCTGCAATAACCGACGACGTGGTGTAGTTCTGATGGTCTTTATCAGGAGTGTAAATCTGAGCTGCTCGGCCAGAACCCAGCTTGTAGACCCATACACCACCAGGTAGGCCGTTTACGGTGAAGTACGCATAGGTACCGTTTTGCTGAACAGAAACAAGAGGCGTGCTCTGAGACTTACCCTTTCCAGCACGAGCCTGGTCAGTCACCGTAAAGGTGTCCAGAGAAATGACGGAGATTGTTCCGTAGCCCTCAGCATCAACGCCGTTTACAAAGACGTTAGAGCCGCTGATTGTTGGCGTAGAGGTAGACTCAGCTGCAAATTTGACCTGCTTCTCCTCAACAAGAGAAGAGCCATTTCTTCTAATCAGATGCAGCGTACCGTCATTTCTGGTTACCGTAAGATAGGTTCCGTTACCGTTTTGATCAACGGAGACAGGAACAATACCAGCGCGGATTGGTGAGCCAAGATTAAGCTCGGCCTCAATGGCACCAGTTGCTCCGCTGATAAGCCTGACAGAGGAGGACTCGTCGCCAATCATAAAGTCAGAGCCAGAAGCCGCTGCGCCAGACCAGTAATAACCTGAAGGCTGACCAGAGGTTGCTCCAGGAATGTTTGCAGGTTGTGCGTTCTGCTTCCAGCGAAGCGCGCCAGTCGTAGCATCAACAGCAATCATGTAGCCACCAGCTGCGTCAAATCCACTCATCTTGGTAAACTCTGCCAAGATGGTGCCGTTATTAACCGTCAGACTAGAAACAGATTGCAGCGCGTTGGTGCTATCCAGCGGTTCTGTCTTCCAGATGCACTCCATAGTTGTTGCCGAAAATGCGGTAAGACATCCGTCATCGGTAGCAACAACAATCATGCCATTAACGTAGAGTGGACGTGCAAAGTACGAGACCTTAGAGCCAATTTGTGCCTCAGCAATAAGGCTACCCGTTGCAGCATCAACTGCTTTAAGGGTAGAGCCACTCACGTAATAGATTACGTCTTTAACAATAACCTGGTCAGAAACAAATCCAGGTGCATTTTGAGTTCCCTCAGTAACACTCCAGCGCAAAGAGGCAGAGTTAATTGGGGTGCTCTGAGTAGTGGTGGAACCATTTCCACTACCAAAACCACTCCAGGATGCTTCGTAGTTAGGGTGCTCGGCAAATGGATTGATGACCAACTCATTTTGAGGAGTTGGAATGGAGCTATCCTGACCACCATATGTCCAGGTAATGGTAGTGTTTTCGTCCAAGGTAACGTTATTTGCCATCTTGTCCGAAAGCTGACCGTTCACAAAGAACTGCCACCACTTATAGGCGCCATTAACCTGAGCTGTTGCAAGTGTCAAACCCTGTGCAGGAGACGTGATAGAAGACAGATAACCACCCGCAGCATCGTAGGTAAGGCCATTATTCTTCAGGTAGTCATACGTTACCTTGTCAGCAGTGGTACCCTTACGAACTTCAATAGTCTGCGTAGGAGCCCAGTACTGAGGCTTACCGTCTTTATCAAGACCCACCACAGAAAGAGTGACGGAAACAAGCTGGGTTGGATCAGGAGCTGGCTGTGGAGCTTGCTCGCCCTTCTCGCCCGCCACGGTAAAGGTGGCAGAGACCTTCTGATTAGTAAGAGCCTGGAACTGCTCATTATCTGGATACAAGCTTGCATAGCGAGAATAACGTGCACTTGAAAGAAGCGCAGAAACCGTAACAGAAGTGTTGTACTCAGGAGTCTGTGCTAGAACAAGATTCTCGTTCTGAATGATTGTTGGCTGAGAAGAGCTGTAGGTGCGCGCCTGATCAGCAGGGCCCATGGGGTCATACGTTGGGAACTCGGAAGGCACAATGCCACTTGCGGTCTTATCGGTATTGTTAACATCATAAGACCAGGTTAAAGAGCCGTCTGCGGCACGATAGAACTTGTTTGGTGTAGCCAGAGACTCAGAAACGCTGTCCTGTTTATCCTGCTGACCAGAAGGAGTAGCAAGCGCATCCCAGAAATGAGCCTTTGACTCATTCATCAAAGCAAGCTCCGCATCAATGTCAGCTTGATTCAGGGGGCTTACCGTAACCGTTAGCGTCTTAGAGACTGTTACCTCAGGATTCTCCTTATCAGTAACGGTCAGAGTGATGTCTACCTGCTGCGCAGAAGCAGAAGGTAGAGGCTGGTACACCGTTCCTCTATAGCCATTGAACGTAATAGCAGCATTGGAGGAAGTGTACGTAAACTGATAGCGCTTTCCGTCCAGACCAAAGTTCTTTGGCGTAGGCATCTGCAGGTCGTCTGTAACCGCCTGAGCATTAATGGAGTGATTGGTATACACATCTTTAATACTTGATGCCGAGAAACGCCTGTTAATACGCCTCAACAGATTATTCTGTGCATCGGTAATAGCCGAAGGATCTCCGGGAACCGTTATGGTAAAGGTTTTCTGATAGCTTGTCTGAGGAGCGTCTGAGCTGCTCAAAGAGACATTTGCAGTCAGCGTTACCTGCTTATCACGAATACCGCGGGTAACTGTTGCCTTATAAGGCTCAGTGCCATATCCATCAATGCGAACGACAGAGGTATCTGAGCTAGTCCAAGTGACCTTAGACCATGAAAGTTGGTTTCCATCTGCTGAAATAAGCTTATGTGGAAGGGTAAAGTCTGAAGTTACTGAAGATTCATTCTGTTCTGCCGCGTATGATGGCGCAAGGTTTTGAGATACGTCAGCAAGTTGCGCCTGAGATTTTGCCTCATCCCAAGGAATTAAAACATTGCAGGTATATTGGACGGTCTTTCCATCTTTAGAAAGTTCAAAGGTAACTTTTGCCTGACGGAGGATAAGAGTGCTTCTCTGGTTAGTAAAACCGGCCGCATCCATCCAGAAGTACTCAATAGAACCATTAGTCGCAAAATCAGTAGAAATGCCTGCGCGAGCATATGAGGCTGTCGAAGACATCTGAACAGATGCCACTCTAACGTTAACCTCTCCAGCACCAATGCGACGCAGCTCTTCTGCAACCATAGTGTTGAGGTTAGTGTCTACACCATAACGAGGTTTTGGCTTATAGAAGGAATTGGTCAGTGTTTCTACTGCCTGGTCCAGTGTTTTGTGTGGATAGTCAGTCTCATTAGTGGTTGCATCAACGCCAGGACCTGTTTCTTCAGAGGTTGTGGCTGCGCCAGCTGTAGCGTCTGCTGCGCCAGAAGTGGCGGCTACCGTACCAGAAGTAGCTTCCGTACCAGAAGCGTTATCCTGAGCAGTAAGGGCAGTTTCTGCTGAGGAGGTTGCAGTAACAGTAGTGGTCAACTCCCCCGCTGCTTCTGCGAATGCAGGAGCTGGTAAGAGCGCAAACACTAAGAGTATGGAGAAAAGGCTATTGAGCGCCTTTTTAAACATGCTTCTAATTCCTTCCAACTTGTGGTGAGTTTAGCCTTCTTGCCAAAACAAGCACCACAATTCCAAATACAACTAAAGGCAGACTGAGCAACTGTCCCATGGTAATAAAACTGCCAAAGAGATAGCCAAGCTGCTCGTCAGGAACACGGACAAATTCCACGACAAACCTAAAAATGCCATACAGCATCAAAAACGTTCCAATGAACGTTCCTTGTGGACGAGGAGGGTACTTCCTAGAAAGGATGTACAAAATAGCAAACATCACAAGGCCCTCGAGAAGTGCTTCGTAGAGCTGAGAAGGATGACGGTAAACCGCTCCTCCTGTCTCAAACATAACTCCCCAAGGCAGATCAGTTGGCTTTCCCCAAAGCTCACCGTTAATGAAGTTTGCGCAACGTCCAAAGAAAAGACCAAGTGGCGCACCAATAACTCCCAGGTCACAGATGGTAGGGATAGAAAGACCCGATGCCTTACAGACAATAGATCCGCCAATAACAGCTCCTACGAGGCCTCCATGAAAGCTCATACCGCCTTGGCTTAGGGCAAATGCGTCAAGTGGATGAGCTACGTAATAACCCGCACCGTAGAAAATTACGTAGAACAGACGGGCGCCTACAATAACGCCAAACGAGATGCCTACCATCAAATTAAGCACGTCATCAAGGGTAACGTTAAGCTTCCAGCGCTGAGCAGTTCTGTACATAACTACGCCAGCAAGCACAAAGCCCACGAGATATGCCAGACCATACCACCTGATAGACAGCGGACCCAGTGAAAGCGCTACTGGGTTTAATGAATGATAAAAAGCATCAAGCCACACAATACGTCCTACTTACTAAAACTACTTTGAAAGAACATGCGAAGGAGTTGCGCCACGCTGGCCCTGATAATGGCTGCCAAGATGCTCGCAGCCATAAGGACGCTCAACAGGAGAACTCATGCGCTCAAAGGAAAGCTGACCAATCCTCATGCCAGGGTGCAAAATGATTGGAAGGTTAGCAACGTTAGAAAGCTCCAGTGTAAGCTCTCCGTCCCAACCTGGATCAACATAGCCTGCAGTTGAGTGAATCATAAGGCCCAGGCGTCCCAAGGTGGACTTACCTTCAAGCTTACCGAGGATATCGTCAGGAATAGCAATGCGCTCAAGCGTAGTACCAAGCGCAAACTGACCAGGATGAAGGACAAAAACCTCTCCCTCAGGAACATCAATTGACTCAGTAAGACCCTCTTGGGCTACAAGTGGATCAATTGAGGTATGCGTAGAATTGCGGAAGATTCTAAAGTTTGAGCCAAGACACACGTCAACCGATGCAGGCTGCACGTTTTTCTCGCATAAAGGCTCAATAACGATACGACCAGCTGCAATCTCTGCTTTAATGTCGCGATCAGAAAGAACCACAACGTCCACCTTTCTTACGTCATACAAATGTATGGTCAGAAAACCTAGTTATCCGTTTATATAAAATATCACGCCCTACACAATAATGTGCGGGACGTGATATATAAAATTTGTAAATACGCAGGTCAGTTATGGTTCACCACAACTTCTCTGCATAAAAAACACGTTTATGCGTATGAAACTACGTACCGAAACGCACCAAATGTTCACTTTTTGGCGCTGAGCGGCAATTTACAGCATTGCAGGCTGAACGCGCTTAACGCCAGGAACATGCTCAATCAGGATGCGCTCAATACCCTCAGACATGTCATATGCAGACATAGGGCATCCAGCGCAAGAGCCAGTCATCTCAAGCGTAACGGTGCCGTCATCACTTACATCGATAAGCTCAACGTCGCCGCCGTCGGTCTGAAGGCTCTGGCGAATAACATCAAGGGTTGCATTCAAAAGGTCACGATTAATGGCCATGTTTGCTCCTACTCAAATCTACTTAAAGCGCGTCCGCGCTCATGACTTACAACAAAGGTATCCTACCCAAAATTTCAAACTTATTTCTTGCCTATCCAATTGGCGAGAAAAGATGTCCAACTGAAGCGTCTTTCAGGCGTGCAGGCAATGATGCACCCGACGCTGTTGCCGCAATAGCAGCAGCTACGCGAGAGGTAGCCTCCCGTGTCTGCTCCGTACTTAGAAGCGTTGCGTCTACCATAAAGCGCTTCACGCCGGCAGAGAGCATCTCGGCAATCTCTGGCACGCCGTCAAAAAGCTTAGGGCTCCAAATCTTAGATCGACCGTGCCTATCGGTCCTGACCGGCATGTAATCGTTGTCAATGCCTCTGAGCGTGTGCTCTTCAAGACGCAGCTTGCAGGCATCACAATCGTGAATGCACTTGCCCGTAGACATCAAAATACAGTGCTCAGTTGTCATGGTGCGAATACGGCCGCTGACCATATAACCCACAGGAATCGAGGCGTTTCTCGCCAGGTGACAAATCTCTTGGAGAGTCAACTCGGAGTTGAGCCAAACGCCTTCTGCGCCCATGTCAGCCAGCGCCTGCAGGGCGTAGTCGTTGTGGACCGGAATGCACTCGCGCACCTCAGGGATGGCTCCGCGCTCAACGGCCAGCGCCAGCTC
>CAKARF010000053.1 GCA_916720465.1 uncultured Atopobium sp.
GCGGGTTCTAGCGCGGAACCGCCGTAGAAATCAAGCGAGATATTGTAGGCGTTAAGAGCGCTTTTCTGCAGGTTGTGATTATGATTAACGTAGTCAAGGATGGTGCCCTCGTAACCCTCTTCTTCAACCTTTTTGCGATAGCCCTCTGCAATAGGAGAGCCATAGCAGTCAGTTCCCGAGATAAACAGAACGTTTTTCTGGCCAATGCGATCTCTTAAGAAACGAGCAAAGAAATCTGCTGGGACAAAGACGCCCGCGATATGTCCAAAGTGGAGATTCTTATTACCGTAGGGCATACCACCGGTAATGACAGCACGCTTAGGAAAATGAGGGCGGTTGTTCATGTCGTAGCTTTCGGCCATGGATACCTCGCAGTTGGAATTAGTAGATTACGCAAATTATCTTCTTATTCTAATCTTTTTTGATTCACTACACGAATAGATTCAGAAGTCGATACTATAGTGAGTAGAAATTATGTAAGGAGAGTTTGTGGGAAGAAAAAAGCCAAAGACAAGCCTTGAGTTTGTTCTAAAGGATCCACCAAAGTCTGTGGTGACGCCCTTCCTTGTGGCTGACCTTGCACTTTTACTTATGTTTGTGTGTCATATTCCGTTGATGGTTATGGGAGAGCTTCCACCCAATGACATCCTTCCAGCTGTGTTGGGTCTTCTAGGAAGCATGTTGGCAGGTGGCTTGATTCTTGTGTGGATTACCCGCGTCAATAAGCGAGATTTTAGGTCTTTGGGTCTTCGAGTAAGCTCCTGGCCAGGATTTATGCGCGGAGTTACCTTTGGCTTTTTGATGGTGCTGTTTACCTTTGGCTCTATCATGCTCATTGAAGGCTTTGACTTTAACTTCAATGCTTCCTATAACATTTTTGCTGCTCTTTTCTTACTTGTGGCAACCCTTATTGAGTCCGCAGCAGAAGAAATCTTGTTTAGAGGCTATCTACAAACTGGTGTTGCAGCTAAGAGTTCTTTCCCTGTAGCGCTTGTGCTTCAAGCAGTGCTCTTTACCGCAACGTATGGACTAACGCCTAACATCTCTATTGCCGCAGCAATCTCAGTCTTTTTGATGGGCATTCTTTATGGCTTGGTGTTTTGGCTTACCGATAATCTGCTCATGACCATTGCTATGCACTTTATCTGGAACTTTGTAACCGGCCCTATTCTGGGCATCTCGGTTACCACTACGCTTCTTCCTACCACGCTCTTAACAGCGTATCCTGCAGCATCTGAGTTTATCTCGGGTGGCGCCTACGGTATTGAAGCAAGCGTTGTTACCATTTTTGTATGCCTTGCTGCCTGCGCTATAGTAGGTTGGAAATGTTATAAGGCACAAGGCGAGAAGAACTAATGGCTTCAAACATGCTTCAGTCAATTGAGACTCTTTCAGTAGAGCCGGGAACACCGCTGCTGCTCCATGCATGCTGTGGTCCGTGCTCACTTGAACCTTTAAAACATCTGAGGGAAGAAGGCTTTGAGCCAACTATTTGTTGGACTAATCCTAATATTCAGCCAATTGAAGAGCACGATAGGCGTCTTCAAACCTTACTTACGTGGGCTCAAGAAGAGGCTCATGTTGAGGTGATTGTGGCAGGAGATCCGCGAGAGCAGTGGGAGCGAGCCGTGGCCCCTCAGGGATTTGAGCGAGATCGTCGCTGTCGTGCTTGTTACGCAATCCGCTTGGCAGAGAGTTGTCGTGTGGCGGCTGAGCGCGGGTTTGAATACGTTTCTACAACACTGGCTGTCTCGCCCTATCAGCTCTTTGATGCCTGCGAGGATGAGCTGGTGTCAATCGCACATGCTCATGGGCTGACGCCTGTGTGGAGAGATTTCCGTCCGTTTTACCCAGAGGCTACAAAAGAGTCTCGTGAGCTTGGTATGTATCGACAAAATTATTGCGGTTGCAGATATTCTGCGGCCGAGGCTCAGATAGAGCGTCATGAAGCTCGTGACGCAAGAAAGGCAGCACGTCATGCGAACTGACGATTTTGATTACAACCTTCCAGAAGAACGTATTGCACAAGCTCCTGCTGAGCCAAGGGACTCTTGTAGGCTTTTGGTGCTGCATAGAGAAGATGGCCGCATAGAGCACAAGCACTTCACCGATATTGTGGAGTATCTTGAGCCGGGTGATTTGGTTGTAGTTAACCAGACGCGCGTTATGCCAGCTCGCCTTGTAGGTAAAAAGCAAAATACGGGCGGCGTCTCAGAAACGTTGCTTTTAAAACGTCGAGAAGACATTGATGCTTTGGGTAGTGTATGGGAGTGTCTGGTAAATCCTGGTAAGCGTCTAAAGCCTGGCGCAGTAATTGAATACCGTGCAGGTGGCTTGCATGCTCCTGACTCAGCTCCTGTTGTGTTGACGGGTACCATTGTGGACTTTGTTGACGACAACAGGGGAGGTCGCCTGGTGCGTTTTGAAGCACAGGGAGATCGCACTCTTGACGAGGCTATTCATGAGGCAGGACACGTTCCGCTGCCCCCGTATATTACGCAGTACGAGGGAGATCCAGAGAAATATCAGACGGTCTATGCTATGCAGGACGAGCATTCTGCTGCAGCTCCTACCGCGGGTCTTCACTTTACTCCTGAGCTCATTGAAACCATCAAAGCAAAGGGTGTTCAGTGGGCATCTGTTGAGCTAGAGGTGGGTATTGATACCTTCAGGTTGGTAACAGAGGATGACCCTACTAAACACGTCATTCATACTGAGCGCTATCACGTAGCTCCAGAAGTTGTAGAAGCAGTAAAGGCTACCAAAGCCGCTGGTCATAAGGTTATTGCCATTGGTACTACCAGTGTTCGCTCGCTTGAGAGTGCTTGGGATAATCAGATTCCTGCAGCTGAGCCTCCTGTTGTTGCCTGTCGCTTTGAGGAGGCAGAAGACTCTACTGCAGTGACTCATAAAGGCGATATGGTTGCCCGAGAAAACGCAACCACCAATCTCTATTTGATGCCAGGCTCTACGTTCCACGTGGTAGACACCATGGTGACCAACTTCCACGTTCCACGTTCAACTTTGATGATGCTGGTTTCTGCGTTTGCAACGCGCGAGCAGATTATGGACGCCTACCAAAGTGCCATTGACGAGAAGTACCGCTTCTTGTCATTTGGTGATGCTATGATTATCATTTAGCGCGTTAGGTTACGTGAAGACGATTTAGTGAACATAGCCCTCACGTTCAGCTTGAGGGTTTAGACCTAGAGAAAAAGTGCCCACAGTATTGTGAGCACTTTTTTCATACGATGATTTGTCTGGGCAAAGACTAAATTACCAGTTAAAAATCAGCCATACAAAAGACGCAAGAATCGCTATCATGCCAAGAACAACAATGATGAAGCCAATGCGCTGACCACGAGTTGTCTCTCGCAGGATTTTCTCGCCAGTAATAAGCTCTTTAAGGGTGAGCTGCTTGGTATTGATGTTAATTATCTGCTCCTCAACAGACTTTCTGAGCTGCTCAGTAATTTCTGGCGTTGCGTGAATCTCTTGAGCGTCATCAATGACGGACTGTGCTTCATCATGTTTATCTGCTGCTTCGTTAAAGAGTTCCTTGGCTGTCTTAATTTTCTCTTCAAGGCCCTCTATATCTTTGCTCAGAATCCTCTGACGAGCATTAGCCTCAGCTACTACGGCGTCATATTCTTGTTGTTTCTGCTCATAATCTTTGCGAGCTGCATCAATAGAAGACTCTGAAGACTCCAACGATTTGCCCTGGGTCCAGTAATGCGTTTGTGCCATCTCAAGTGAAGACTGGAAAGAGTTCTGTAGTTCCTCAACTTGCTTTTGGGCCTGCTCTGCACGAGCAAGCTCTGACTTAAGGTCTTCCTCAATGCGAACAATTGCATCGTGATTAGCGGCAGGGTCTGTCTTAAGACCAGCAAGCTCTTCTCTGAGAGAAAGCTGCCTTGCCTGGGAGTTTTCCAGTGCTTTATTTGCAGACGCTACAGCAGCATCGCGTTTCTCGGTAACTTCTTTAAGCTGAGCCTCAGCGTTTTTAACACCACGCTGTGCCTCAGAGATGGTCTTTGAGATATCATCCAGCCTGCCTTTTGCTGTGGCAGCAACTTCTTTGTAAGGCTTAATCTTTGCTTCGTCGTCAACTTTTTGTTGTTCAAGCTTCTGAATAAGCTGGTTTTTCTTAACCGTGAGAAGATCCACTTGCGTAGATTGATCGCTCATGACCTGAGCAGTCTCTGCAAGGATTTTCTCCTGCTCAGCAATAATCTGGTCAAATGAACCCTGTACGTAGTCTCTGTGCTCTAGATCATGCTGATCTTTAGCAAGATGTTCTTGCATTTGTTTAAGCTCATGCTTTGCAGAATTTGTCTCTTTAGCAGCGTTGTGGACTTCTTTGGTAGCCTGGAAACCTTCTGCAACAGCGGTTGTAGCGCTCTCAAACGCACTGCTAACGCCTTTTGCTACAACCTGAGTAGTGTCTTTGGCAATCTTTTGAATGTCCTGGGACTTGCTGACTTCAGGTGTGTTTTCAGACTCATTCTGTTCATCAGAAGTTGTTGTTTGAGTATCTATTGTGTCCAAATCCTCGGTTTTAGAGTTTTGGATATCGTTTTCAGCCATGGTGAACCTCCTATAAGAGTTCTGTCTTATTATTTTTACCCTGTTTTTGGGGAATTCATAGTCTAATTTGGTTCTTTCTGGAAATAAGATTGGATATAATACGTTATGTTTTGTTACGATAGTAACGTTTAATCGAGAATAACTCTCGAGTAGATTTTTGGTTTCCGGAAGGGGAGTCCACTTATGGTTTCAAAGCAGACTACTATCATTAATGCAACTGGTCTTCACGCTCGTCCAGCATCCGTCTTTGTTTCTGAGGCAAAGAAGTTTGAGAGCAACGTCACCATCAAGAATGTTGACAAGGACTCCGCACCAGTTAACGCTAAGTCCATCATGATGATTCTTGCTGCTGGCCTTGGAACTGGCACCAAGATTGAGATTGCATGTGACGGCGCTGACGAGCAGGCAGCTCTTGACGCTCTTATCGCTCTCGTTGACAACGGCTTCGGCGAGTAAGTTTCTAACTTACATAAAAGTGCACGTTAAGCCCGGCTTTGCCGGGCTTTTTTCAAAGAGAGGTTAGTATGACATTTGTTGCAACATGGCTTGTAACTACTGTTGCTACGTTGGTGGCCTGCACCTTAATTCCAGGTCTAACTATTGTGGGAGGCTCGTGGGCAGGTCCTATTCTGTTCTCGTTAGTACTCGCAGCAGTCAATACGGGCATTAAGCCTGTTGTTAAGCTACTCTCATTGCCTATTAATGTGCTGACCCTAGGTATTTTCTCGCTCTTTATTAATGCTTTTATGCTTGAGCTTTCAAGTTTTATTTCTAGGAATTTGCTGCATGCGGGCGTTGCTATTGATTCTTTAGGCACCGCTATCCTGGGATCAATAGTTATCTCAATTGTCTCTTCAATTGTGATTAGCCTTACTGGTCTGAAGAAGGAGAACCTTTACTAAGTTCCTTTTGGGCTTTATCAAGCTTGGCAAAACTTTCCGAGATAGCAGAGGTAATCTGAGAGATCTGCGATGACTCGGTAATGTTTTCAATTAAAGATGTTGCGGATGCATTGACAAGTGAACTAAGGAGGTCAAAGAAGACCTCTTTGGTTTGCTTTTCTGTTTTAGTGAGCGCTGCAACAACAGGCTGTAAGTTTGCGGGCGAGCTAATAATGTCGCTGAAATAGACTGCTCCGCCTGCCGAGAGGGCGTCAAAGAGCTCATTGGTAAAGTGCTCACGATCAGAGAGCGGGAGTTCTTTATACCAGTTGCTAAATGCCTCGTTAATCTTTTTACATTCCGGCTGGAAGTCGTCAGCAAATTCAAAGGTGTCGCGCATGACCTGCCATGAGACACCATCGTGAGCCATCATGCCTGTCTCGGAGCTTTTTACGATGAGTTTTGGGACAGCTGGATCATCAAAAATCATGCCAACTACACTAAACTCAGGCAGAATTCTGATGTATTTATCGCCTAATACCTTATGAGCAGTGGTGGGGAGAATCCCTGGACACATGTTAGGACCGTCGTTACTCCAAACGCGATCAAGTGCGCCAAGCAGATCTTCAGGGCAGACTGTTGCTGCGTATGCCGCAAGGTTGCCACCCTTAGAGTGGCCACCAACCATAACGTTTGCGCAGGTAGTGCTATTGCCCTCTGCAAGGTGCTCGCGAATACGTTTCTCAAGGTAGAGAGCAGCAGACTTATCAGCGGACGTAACTTGGAAGCTGAGGTTGAGGTTTTCTCGCCAGCCAACTAGAGTGCCGTCAGTTCCTCTAAAAGAAACAAACATCTGCCCCGTAGGAAGATAGGCGGTAAACGCTGCAAACTGCAGGCTTTTCTCGACATTAAT
>CAKARF010000054.1 GCA_916720465.1 uncultured Atopobium sp.
CGAATAATGTAATCAGCGCGAGCAGACTCGCAATCACCATTGACGCGCTCCAGATAGAAGAAGCCGTCATAGCCCTCAGTGAACTCAGGACGCTCCGCAGGAGGAAGCAGCTCGTGGAAGCGCATGATTGCCTCAGATGCATTGATCATCTGGCCCTTTGCGGTACCCGTGTGAACCGAAAGTCCGTGAGCGCGCACAAACACCTCAGCGGCATTGAACGTCTCGTAGCAGAACTCACCAAAAGGACCGCCGTCAATGGTATAGCCATACGCAGCGCCAAAGGCATCAAGGTCGAGAAGAGCAGCGCCGTGGCCAATCTCCTCATCAGGAACAAACGCAAGCGCAATGCGTGGATGCTTGAGCTCTGGATGCTCCTTGTAGCGAGCAAGTAAACTGACCAGCATAGCAATGCCAGCCTTGTCATCGCCGCCAAGCAACGAAGTACCATCAGTAGTAACAAGTTGCCAGCCAACCATGTGCTCAAGCTGAGGATTAGTCTCTGGGCTAATGTAGACCTCTCTACCCTCGCGATCAGAGCCAACTACCAGCTTGCCGCCCTCATACGTAACAACCTGAGGGTGAACGGGATTGCCCCAAGACTGCCAAGCCGTATCAATATGGCAGCAAAAACCAAGAGTTGGAAGGTCTTCCAGACCCTTGCTTGCTGGCCAGTGAGCAACCACATAGGCGTGCTCGTCAACGGTTACATTTTCTGCGCCAAGCTCGCGAAGATCAGCCGCAACAACCTCAGCCATCTGGTACTGAGACTCAGTTGAAGGAACCTTATCTGCGGTCAGCGGATTAGACTGAGAAGAAACCTTGCAATACGCAATAAATCTATCTAAAACGTCACTCATAAAACTCCCTTACAAAAAACTGCGCTAACCAAATAGTTAACGCAGTTTAGAGTATCAATGTATTAACGAGAAGACCGTGAGGCTTGCGAAGCTGTAACAAAGGATTTCCATAGTTCGCAATCAGCCTTACTGTAATTCCATCCATATTCCGGATGCCACTGTACGCCTATAGCAAATCTCTTTCCCTTGACCTCAGCACCTTCGATAATGCCATCTGACGCATAGGCAACTACTTTGAGTTCAGAAGACACCTTTCGGAGAGCCTCATCGTGGTATGAATTTGCCTGAATGTCCTCTACCTGGCCCAAGGCGTTGTACAGCAAAGAGTCTTTTTGAACATGAACAGCATGAGCTGGATGATACAGATTTGCTGAATGAGTCCAGAATGCATGATTTTCTGCTGGATCCATGGTATGCAGATCTTGAACAAGCGTACCGCCCAGCACAACATTTAAAAGCTGAAGGCCGCGGCAAATAGCTAGTAAAGGTTTATCTGCAGCAAGTACCTGCTTTACCAGCTCAAACTCAAGCGCATCTCGTATAGGGCACAAACGATTAAGGTCGCGTGGTTCTTCTCCCCAATTGCGAGGATCTACATCGTGACCACCCGTAAGGCAGAAGCCGTCACACATCTCAACAAACTGAGCAATAACCTCTGGGTCTTCTGTAAGAGGCATCATGATTGGAATGCCACCAGCTGCAAGAATGGCGTCAAACTGAATTTGTGCTACAGAAGCAGAATCAGAAAAATTTTCTTCAGGCATCCAGCGAGGAGTCACACAGATAAGAGGGCGCTCAGAAGCAGAAAGCTTGGGAACATCACTAAATGCATCTTTGACAATATCTGGAATAACCACAAAATCCTCTTAACACTCAGCTCTTTAACAACATAACAGTAAAGGATGACCTTTATTGAATATTTGACTTTATCGCTTTTGCGCTATTCGTGCCACTCTAGCAAGCCCTCCTCCACAATGTTTTTTCATTAATGAAACATTTTTCTGTATTGCGTACAATTAATTTGGGTATTAAGAAGCCAGTTCTTTACATTTAAAGCTTCGTATTTCGAAGATGCAAACGGAAGGCGCCCTATGAAAGAGCACGTATTTAATAACCTTTCCCGTAAATCATTTTTACGTGGATCTTTGGCGGCTGCCGTTGCCGCCGGTTCTGCTTCACTACTTTCTGCTTGTGGCGGTTCAGGTGGCGGAGACGCAGAGAAAAAGGTATTGCGCTTTGGTGTAAACAACCCAAAGGTAACCTTTGATACTCAGAAGACCTCTGGTTCTGTTGGTGTATCTGAGGCAGTTGCAGAATCTTTGCTGGTACTTAACCCAGACACAAAAGAGATTGAGCCAAACCTGGTAACTGGCCTTCCTACTGTCTCTGATGATGGTCTTACCTACTCATATGAGCTTAAGGATGGCATCAAATTCCATAATGGAGAAACCCTTAAGGCATCTGACGTTAAGTACACCTTCACGCGTATGTTCTTGCCTGCTACCAAGGCAACCTCAATTGACTCCTATGCGTACATTGAGGGCGCTAAAGACATTATTGCCGGCACAACAGAGGAACTTTCTGGCATTGTTATTAAGGATGACCGTCACTTTGACATTAAACTGTCACAGCCTTATTCAACCTTCAACGCAATCATGGCTCAGTTCTATGCAGTCATCTACCCAGAGAAGGCCTGTAAAGAGGCTGGTGAGGCATGGGGTACTGAGACCAACTTTATTGGCACTGGTGCTTTCAAGCTTGTCTCTAATGACAGCACCACAGAAGTTGTTCTTGAGGGATTTGCTGATTACCATGAGGGCAAGCCTGGTCTGGATGAGCTCAGATTTGTCTACATTGACGACGCTAACACCCGTATTCTTAACTACAAGAACAACGATGTTGACCTGGTCTTTATTTCTCAGTCTCTTATCCAGCAGTACCAAAATGATGAGTCTATCTCCAAAGAGATTGTCAACTACACGCCTGCATCCACGCAGTTTGTAAACTTGAACCTTAAGAGCGAGAACCTCAAAGATGTTCGCGTTCGTCAGGCACTCTCTATGGCAATTGATAGAGACACCATTTGTAGCACCATTCTTTCTGGTGTTGCCAAACCTGCTAAGTCGTTTATTCCATCTTCTGAGACTGGCTACAATGAGTCCGCTCCAGAGTTTGAGTACAACGTAGACAAGGCAAAGCAGCTTCTTGCACAGGCAGGTGTTTCTAACCTCACTCTTAACGCACAGGTCAGAAGCCAGGATCAGAACCTCATGGTTGCCCTTCAGGATGCTTGGTCCAAGATTGGCGTTACCTGTAACGTAAGTGTTATTGACTCTGGCGTTTGGAGCGACGCACGTACCAACGGAGACCTTGAAGTTACCCTTGTTACGTGGTCTACCCTCTCCTTCCAGGGTGTTGAGCACATGGGCTCTTACTTCCGCTCTGACCGCGCTGCAAAGAAGTCTTCCTTCTACAACAGCACCGAGTTTGACAGCCTGGTTGATCAGGCTCGTTCAACCGTTAACGACAACGATAAGGTCCTGGAGCTTACCCGCCAGGCAGATAGCCTTATGACTCACACAGACTACGCTTGCCTGCCTATTGACTGGCCTCAGATGCCTTACGTCTTGAAGCCAGAGTATACCGGTCTCAGCGTTCTGGTTAACCCTCACTTCGATAAGGTTAAGAAGAAGTAAGCGTTTCCTTCATACAAAACAAAGGCGAGTAGATCGATTGGTCTTCTCGCCATTTTTTGTGTTTGTAAGCCGTTTTAAGACACGACAACGTTGTGCGCTACTCGGAAATCTTCTCCTCAAGACACGCTTCTTCTACGGCCTTCTGAGCCGCCTCAATAGCATGTGCAACCTGAGGCGTGCGGTCGGCATCAGAGAGCGACGCATCGTACAGGTGGCAGGCGCAGAAGTGACCTGGCTCAGCCTCAATGCGCTCAGGAATGCGCTCGGAGCAAACTTTCATTGCCTTAGGGCAGCGTGTGTGGAATACGCAGCCTGAAGGTGGGTTTGCAGGGCTTGGAACATCACCTTGAAGAATGCGCTTCTCCTGGATGCGCTCGTGGCGAATACGAGGAATAACGTCCAAAAGTGCCTGCGTATAGGGATGCAAAGGACGTTCAAAGAGGGCATCTTTGGTAGCAAACTCCATCTGGTGGCCCAAGTACATGACCATAACAGTATCTGCAATGTGGCGAACAACAGAGAGGTCGTGACTGATAAAGATGTATGCCAGACCGTGATCTTTCTGCAGCTCTTCAAGCAGGTTGATTACCTTGGCCTGAACAGAAACGTCCAAAGCAGAAACGGGCTCATCGCAGACAACAATCTCTGGCTCAAGCACAATAGCACGAGCAATACCAATACGCTGACGCTGACCACCTGAGAACTCATGAGGGTAGCGGTACTTAAACTCAAGGTTAAGGCCAACTTCCTCCATAACCTCTTCAATACGAGCGTCGCGCTCTGCCTTTGTCTTATACGTGCCCGCAATATCAATAGGCTCGCCAATGATATCCATAACGGTCATACGAGGGTTCAGCGAACTATAAGGGTCCTGGAAGATAAGCTTCATCTTCTGACGTGCACGCTTGAGATCTTCACCCTTAAGTGAGGTGAAGTCTTCCCCATCAAGCTCAACCGTACCAGAGGTTGGCTCGGTGAGGCGCAGCACGCACTTGCCGGTTGTAGACTTTCCGCAGCCAGACTCGCCAACAATAGCCATAGTCTCTTTGCGCCTAAGGTCAAACGAAACATCCTCAACAGCATGAACTGAAGCGTTTGAACGACCAAAAACACCGTTTTTAATGGGGAATCGCTTAACCAAGTTCTTTACGGACAAGATGGTTTTCTCGCCAGAAAGGTCCTTGACGTCTGTGTTTTTTTCTTCTGCCATGACTACTCACCCCACTCATCAGTGTATTTCCAACAGCTGACAGTATGGCAATTGTCTTCACCAACAGCAGTCAAGCCAGGACGACGATTCTTACAAATGTCCTTAGCAAACGGACAACGTGGATGGAACGGGCAGCCAGAAGGCATATGCGAAAGCATAGGAACGCTACCAGGAATTGCATAGAGTTCCTTGGTGTGCTCGTCAAACGATGGGATGGACGCAATTAGGCCCTGAGCGTATGGGTGCAGAGGGTTAGTAAAGAGCTCTGCAGACTGCGCATACTCAACACGATGACCAGCGTACATGACAAGAACCCAGTCAGCCATCTCGGAAACAACGCCCATATCATGCGTAATCAGCATGACGGCGGTACCCAGGTCTTGCTTCATGCGGTCAATAATCTGCAGAATCTGTGCCTGAACCGTTACATCCAAAGCAGTTGTTGGCTCGTCGCAGATAAGCAGCGATGGCTGGCACGCAAGTGCCATAGCAATCATGACACGCTGGCGCATACCACCAGAAAGCTCATGTGGATATGACGAGAAGACCTTCTCTGGTGCAGGAATACCCACCAGTTTGATCATATCAAGAGCCTTCTGATCTGCCTCCTGTTTGCTCATGTTGGGATTATGAACAAGGATGCCCTCACGAATCTGAAGACCTGATTTCATAACAGGGTTCAAGGAGGTCATAGGCTCCTGGAAAATCATGCCAATGCGATTACCGCGGAAGTCACGCATGCCACCACGAGGAAGCTGCGTTAAATCAGTTCCCTCAAAAATTATTTCTCCGCCGGTAATCTGTGCAGGAGGTGTAGGAAGAAGTCCCATGACAGATAAAGCCGTCATAGACTTACCGCAGCCAGACTCTCCTACTACCGCAAGAGTCTCGCCTTTACGCATAATAAACGAGAGGTCACTTACTGCAGGAAGTGCGCCATCTTCGGTGAAAAGCGTGACATCAAGATGATTGACGTCGAGAAGAACGTTTTTCTTGCACTGCTCTTCTCGCTCTTTTTGAGCGGTCTCTTGCGCAAGGAGGCGCTCTTCAAGGCTGCAAAATTGCACAGACTGACCGTTAGGACCCTCAATGACGTGCTCACATGACGTGTCTGTGGTCTCCACTGCCTGATCACTCTCTTGTGCAAGAGCATCTGTATTTTCTGCCATAAACGTAACCTCCTTTCTAAGAACGCATCTTTGGATCAAGAGCGTCGCGCAGCGCGTCGCCAAGCAAGTTAAAGGACATAACCGTAATGATGATGACAATACCTGGGGCAATACTGTAGAGAGGCTGTGATGCAAGGTATGGCTGAGAAGCTGCAATCATTTGTCCCCAACTTGCCTCAGGTGGCTGAACGCCTAATCCCAAGAACGAAAGCGTTGCCTCAGAAAGAATTGCACTTGGAATGCCCAAGGTAGAAACAACAATCAGCGTTGACATACAGTTAGGCAAAAGATGTTTCATGATGATGCGGAAGCTATTGCCGCCGGACAGAATACAAGACTGAATGTATTCAGAATTCTTCAGGCGCATGACATCGCCACGAATCA